>JBCBEA010000022.1:0-17319 GCA_038529195.1 Cyanobacteria bacterium J06600_6 | reverse complement strand
CTTCTGGGGGAAGTGTACTTAGTTTGCTGGGCGAAGTAGGGGAGGAAACAGGAAGTGCATCCTTCACCGTTGGCAATGCAGGGACATACGATATCTTATTAGCTGGCTACGATGAAAATGATGGAGTAGCTAGCTTTAATATTGCCCTTAACGGTTCACCGGTTGGAGATACTCTAGTCTTAGACCAAGACTTAGGCAGCAATCTTGCCAATACTCACACTGCGGTAAGAGAGACGATCGCCTTTGGCGTTAGTTTAGAGGCGGGTGACATTCTGACGGTAACTGGCTGGGAAAACAGCAGCGAACATGCTCGCCTAGACTATCTAGAGTTGATTCCTAGCGAACTAGTATAGACTTTATTGCCATAGTCCCATAGTGGGGGTGTCTTACGAATCAGGATAATACAACCTCTGCTTGGCTCAATTTAATTCTTAACATGAGTCTGGTCATAATATTACGGCTAGACATGTTTTTTGTCTGGTTAAAATATCGGTCAGTAATTCGAGTAATTGTATTTCTGTGGCATTGTTGCAAAAGATAAATTGTTAAGCTAGTCGTCAAAAACTGTTACATACTTTTGTACTAATTAACAAAAGTGCCTATTTAGGCAACAGTTTCCATCTATTAATTAATTTTTGTGGAAATTTCTCTCTTGTATAGCCCTAAATAAAGTTGATTAAAGATAGGGCAAAAACTTTGCGTGGGGTTTCTAGCCACAGACAGAAGAAAAATATCAGTATGCTGCGGTTCAATTAATAGAGCTGAGACGACAGAGATTGCTTGTTAAATATTAGAGGAGAAAATTGATTGTGTTTGGGGAATACAAGGCTGTATTAAATTATCAGCTACCAAAAGATGCTTTAAAAACAGTTCTGTACGATGCAGCTGATCGATATTTAGCCCTGCACCAGAATGTATTTCCGATCAATAGGCAAGATTCATCGATTGAGTTTAAAGTTCAAAAAAGCTCCTTGAGCCGAGGGGAAATAGTAGTAATTTCCATCGAAAATAAAGCTTTTTGTGCTGTGTCTCGGCATATTGGCGAGTCTCCACAGTCAATTGGAGGCTGGATCAAAAACAGGCATAACATCATTACTCTGTCTACTTATGTACAGGATGCAGTATCGGAATTATCAGAACTTGATGCGACTGGGGTTCGCTGTAGTTAGTTTTCTAGCTGTTTTGCTGGAGTTCTGAATCAACCAGTAGCGCCCAGGCTAAAAATCTTTCACTGTAGTAGAGGGCAATCTGGTTACTAACGCCAGAAAAGATGGCATCGAAAGCATGCTCTGCCCAGGGAAGATCGAGAAATACCGTCAGATTATCAGCCGAACGTAGCTGACGAGACAGGCGATCGCCAAATTCAGACTTCACCACATGGTCGTTTTGAGCATATACCAACAGCGAAGGAGGAAGATTTGGTCTAACGTAGGTGATAGGAGAAGCTGCCTGGTAGACGTCAGGAATCTCCTGAGGAGAGCCACCTAAAAAGTCACGCAGAACCTGTCTAATCTTGATTGGTTCGGGGACGGGTAAATCCTTATAGCCTTCGGTTAAATCAACGGGTCCATAGTAGCTAACGACTGCTCGAAAGGGAATTGCGTTGGGCTGATATGCTGCTAGTTTTGCCAAGTGACCCCCCGCCGATCTGCCCATGATTGCCACGAGATCGCTGTTTACCTCTAATTTTTCGGCATTATCCACAATATACTGTAATGCAGTCTGCACATCTTCTAACTGAGCAGGGAATTTATATTTAGGCGCATGACGATAATCAATTGCCACAACAGAATATCCTTGTCCTGCCATATAGCGACTAAAGGCTTCGTCATTACTGGCAGTACCTCTTTGCCAAGCACCACCATAAAGAACGACGATAGCGGGGTATTTGCCTGAAGCTAGAGGTTGATAAAGATTGAGTTTTAACTCCGCTGTCTCAGGAGTATCAAAGATGATTCCTTTAGTAATTCGTACCTCTGGGAGAGGAATCCCCCGAAATGTATCTCGTAAAACAAAAGGCTGGGGGCGCATTTTTGCTCTGAGAGAGAGAGGGATTTGATCTAAATAATTTGTTCCTAAAACCTGAGTTATCTCCTGTTCAAACCGAGCCGTAGTCGCAGGTATTTGGCTCAGAGGCAGACAGCTTAAAAATAAGCCGAGCAAGCTCAAAATTAAAGCAGCCTGAGGAAGTAAACTAACTTTAGGCTGCACAACTGCTAACAGTAGGGCGATCGCATTGAGCAGGACTAGCCAGGGACTTATTTCTGGCGCACCCACTCCAAACGTTAAAAGAGTCAGATTCGGTGCAGGTACAACGATCCAGAGGCTCAAAAAAAGACCGATCGCGCTTAAAAGAAAGAAGGTAATTGGCAATTAGGATTTGGGGATTGAGGTTAGAAGTTAAGAAATCAGAGACAAGATCCCTAATTAATTTAACGGTAGAGAAATAGTAAACTTAGTGTTTCCAGGTATGGTCATTTTACCTGAGAGTAAGTTTACCGAAATGCTGCCATCGTGCTGTTCAATAATTTGTTTCGCGATCGCTAGACCCAAGCCGATTTTACCGTGAGCAGATTTAGTTGTAAAAAATGGATCGCAGAGGCGATCAAGTAATTCTTGGCTAATACTTTCTCCTGTATCAACGATATCTACCAAAAGATAATCTTGCTGTTGATAAAGATTAATTGTGATAATGCCGTGAATACCAATTGCTTCGATCGCGTTTTGCAGAAGATGATACCAAACTTTTGTTAAAGCTTCAGGGTAGCAGCTGATCGTTGAGACATTACCGTAATGTTTGATAATTTGAATCCCGCTAGGCATATCAGCAGTCAGCAAATTTAAGGCTTTTTCTATTGTGGTTTCAACGTTCGCCAAACGTTTTGCAGCAGTATTGCTACCGCTTTGGGAATAATCTTCAAAGGCAGCAATAACTTTACTAACTTTATCCGTAGAGTCGTTAATACTATTGAGGCTTTGGTGTAGCGTGGTAATCAGGCGGGCATTATCAAGAACTTGCCAATAATTTTCGCTGGCAAGCAGAGGTAAAAATTCTTCTATTTCTTCATTAAAGCCCAAATCGATCAGAACATCAGCGATTTTGTCAGTTTCTGCTAGCTCAAATCTAGTTAGCTTAGCGATAATCTGCTGCTTTAACTCCTGTTTTTCTGGTTGGGAGAGGAGGGGATTAATCTGATTATCTTGGGCATGTTTGAGTAGAGAAACAAAATATTTTTGCTGTTCGGCAGAAATTTCCGCCAGAAAGCTAGGAATATCCTTCAGAGTAGCTTGACCAAGCTGCTGAATTGCACCGAGAGTATTTTCAATCTCGGTAATAGGATTATTTACCTGTTGGCTAATACCGCTGGTTATTTTTGCTAACGCGAAGTATTTTTGAGATTCAAACTCTTTTTTTCGACTTTTTTTAAGTTCGATAATTGTCTGCTTGAGCTGTTCATTTTTGGCTTTTAGCTGTTTTTGCAGACTGGCAAAAGCAAGCTGATTTTTGACTCGCATCAGCACTTCATGAATTTGAAACGGCTTACTGATATAGTCGACTCCGCCAATTGCAAAGGCTTTAATTTTATCTACTGCCTCATTCCCCGCGCTGATAAAGATAACGGGAATATCTTTGGTTTTGGGGTTTTCCTTGAGCTTTTTACAGACCTCATAGCCATTGAGGTCAGGCATTGTAATATCGAGGAGAATTAAATCTGGGGGATTAATCTCAGCTGCGGAAAGAGCTAATTTTCCATTAGGTACGGGTCTAACCTTATATTCATACTTCGTGAGGATATCCACCAATAAATGAAGATTTTGGGGAGTATCATCCACAATTAGAATATTGTTTAACTCCCGAGCAGCCATTAATTTTTTCATTAGTTTTTCCAGATAAGATCAATCAGGAGGCAATAAATTTAAAATATGTTCGTACTCAAAATTACTAATATGTTGCTCGATAGTCTGAGCCAATATTTTGTTTGACTGTCCAATTTGTTCGACAATATCCTCAATCTTGTCTAGATCAATTTCCATAATCGATTGCTGGAGCGATCGCCGTAATTCAACAGATAGTTGCTCAAAAGCGCGATTGTCTAAAGTTAGGGCAGGAGATAAAACTTCCTCCGCATCTGCTTCTGCACAGGTATAACACAAGCCCAAATGCTTCGCCATTGTTAACAATAGTTCATCAGTTTTGAAAGGTTTACAAACAAAATCATCACAACCAAGTGCCATGATGCGGTTTTTTTCATCTTCTAAGGCACTAGCGGTCAGAGCAATAATTTTTGTTGGAGAGGAGAGATCTCTTTTTATAACCTTAATCGCCTCTTCCCCACTTAATTCGGGCATTCTGAGGTCCATTAAGATTGTGTCTGGCTGCCATGTTTGCCATTGAGAGATTGCTTCTTTGCCGTTGGAGGCAGTCAACACCACAAAACCAATTGGTTCTAGCAGCTGGATCAATAATTCTCGATTGAGGCGACGATCATCAGCTACCAAAATTCGCGGTTTTGGGCGATCGTCAGGAAGAATCAGCGTTACTGGCTGCCCGCATGGGCGGTCTGCAATTTCGTCGGCAGTAACAGTTTGCAAATAGATTTCAAAGCGAAAAATACTGCCGCGATCAACGTTAGACTCAACTTGAATATCTCCCCCCATTAAATGCACAAACTTACGGCTAATGGTTAGTCCTAAACCTGTACCTTCACGAGCATTTCGACCCGATTCAGTTTGAGTAAAAGGCTGAAACAGCTGATCTAGTTCTGACTTCGCAATTCCCACTCCCGTATCCTCAACCTCAAAGCGGAGAATAATATTTTGATTTGGTTCTATTTTCTCGTGGTTAGCTGCCAAAACTCGAACGGCAATTCCTCCCTGACTAGTAAACTTAAGAGCATTATTCAATAAGTTGATCAAAACCTGATGCAGTTTCCCGCGATCACCCCGCAGATATTGAGGTGTATTGGGGGCAATCTCTAGGTTGAGATCCAAATTCTGATGTTCAGCCTGGAGGCTAAACATCTGTTCTAGTTCCTGCATGAGAAGATAGAGGTCAAAATTATCTACCGTTAAATCGAGCTGTTCGGCCTCAATTTTGGATAAATCAAGAATATGGTTGATCAAGGAAAGTAAGTGCTCTCCGCTGCGATTGATAATCTCAATTTTATTGCGCGCTGAAGTTGGTAAGGCAAGATCACGTTCTAATAGTTGTGCAAAGCCAAGAATTGCATTAAGAGGGGTTCTGAGTTCGTGACTCATATTTGCAATAAAGCTGCTTTTTGCCTGATTAGCCACCTCTGCTTTTTCTTTAGCCGAAAATAATTCAGCGGTACGCTGCTGCACCTGATGCTCTAGTTCGGTGTTGAACTGCTGTAGCTGTTGGTGAGAAACCTGCAAAGAATTAATTGTCTGATTATAGTGCTGGGCTATCTGACCAATTTCGGTAAAAGGTTCGACGGGAACTCGTAGACTTAAATCTTTTTCTACTGCCTGACGATTCATAATCTGCAGCATTTCGTAAACTGTACTTTTAGCAAAGTGTTCGGAAATATTTAATCCTCTTTCTTCGTCTGCTAGAGAGACCCGTAGCGGGATAAGACGATTAACTAGCTGAAGTAAAATCCAGGTCAGACCAAATGCCCAGATACCACAGATTACGATCCCCAATAGCTGAATCCCAATCTGGTGCCAACGGCTTAAGCCCGTATCGAGTAATTCAAGATTGCTAAATAAACCAACTGCGATAGTACCCCAAATGCCCCCACCCAAATGAACGGCGATCGCATCTACCGCATCATCAATATGCCAATACTGTAGCCAAAAGCTGACTAAAATACTGACTGCGCCACCGACTGCACCAACGGCGATCGCAACTACAGGATGAACGGTATTACATAGAGCTGTAATTGATACCAATCCCGCCAGGGAACCATTGATCAGAACTTCTGCCTTATTTGTATTTAATTTTTGCCAACTAACCAAAGCCGCACAAAGCATGCCTGCAGCACCAGCTAGCATGGTGTTGATGATAGTTATCGAAACTTCCGCAACCTGAGGCGTAACACTTCCCCCATTAAAGCCCAACCATCCCAGCCAAATCAACATCACTCCCAAGACAGAGAAAGGCAAGTTTGAGGCATAGATAGGACGAGATTTACCAGAGCGATCAAATCTACCCGTTCTGGCGCCGACAGTTAAAATAACCGCTAATGCGACCCAGCCTCCCAGACTATGAACCACTGTCGAACCCGCAATGTCGATAAATCCTAACCTTTCCAGATACCCAGAACCATCAGTTGGACTATGACTGTTCCATGCCCAGTGGGCAAACAAAGGATAGATTAAGCCAGAAATAATAGTGGTAACGATCACATATGCTCGAAATTTGAGTCTTTCAGCACTAGCACCAGAGACGATGGTTGTGGCAGTGCTACAGAACATCATGTGAAACAGAAAAAAAGCTGTTTCTTCATGTGGGGAAATCCCGGGAACGAACAGCCAGCGATCTGTACCAACGATGCCGCCGAAATCTGTGCCAAAAGTTATTCCATAACCGATTGCCCAAAAGATGGGGATGGAGATACCTAAATCAATGAGATTTTTAATTGCCACATTAATACTGTTTTTGGTTCGAGTCAGCCCCGATTCTAAACACATAAATCCTGGCTGCATTAAAAAAACCAAGCAAGTATTGAATATTAGCCATAAAAATTTAGGGTCAATCAACATTACTAATCCGGGTGATATGATTGGGCGTTGTTTATTCGTATCCTTTATATCTGCGATTGATGAAATTTAGTATTTTTGAGTTCAAGTTTTCTCGGCAAAGCTACAGTGATTGGGAGTGTAATAGATGACCGTAATCGCTGTCGTCAGTTTGTCTTTTGGTATTTGGCTATTTTTAATATTATTTTGGGGAAATTTTTGGCGAGGAGACTGTCGTTTAGGAGACAGAGGGGCAGTTTTAGATCAATATCCAACTATCTGTGCCGTTATTCCCGCTAGGAACGAAGCTGAAACGATCTCCACCAGCTTAACTTCCTTATTAAATCAGGATTATCAGGGTCAATTCTTGATCGCCTTAGTTGACGATAACAGCTGCGATCGCACGGCAGAAATAGCCCGCCAGACAGCGAAAAAATTAGGTAAAAGCGGTAGAATCCAGATCATTACAGGTAAACCCTTAGAGTCAAACTGGAAAGGCAAGCTTTGGGCAATGCATCAGGGAATTAACTCGGTTCAGGCTCAGGAAGCTATACCCGACTACTGGCTACTTACCGATGCAGACATTCAGCATGATCTCCACAATCTAACTCAGCTAGTCACCAAAGCTAAAGCCGAAAATCTCGATCTAGTCTCTCTAATGGTTTTACTGCGCTGCCAGAGCTTTTGGGAAAAACTATTAATCCCTGCGTTTGTCTTCTTTTTTCAGAAACTCTATCCTTTTGCTTGGGTTAACGATTCTAGTGGATCGATTGCCGCTGCTGCGGGGGGCTGTATGTTAATTAGCAATAGAGCATTAAAGGAGATTGGTGGCATCAGCGCCATTAAAAATGCTCTAATTGATGACTGTAGCCTTGCAAAAGCGGTTAAATCTTCAGGTAAAAATATTTGGTTGGGGTTAAGCGAAACTACCATTAGTCTCAGAGGTTACGATAGCCTCAAGACAATCTGGGATACCATTGCTCGCACTGCCTATACTCAGTTGAACTATTCCCCTCTGCTATTAGTCGGCACAGTAATCGGGGTGGTGCTGATTTATTTAGTCGCCCCTGTTGCTTTGGTTTGGGGACTGATCACAACTTATTGGCTTGTAGCTGTTATCTCTACCGCTACCTGGGCGTTAATGATTCGGGCTTACTTACCAACCCTGCAACTGTACCAGAAGTCTGGGCTTTGGGCAGTTCTGCTCCCAGCGATCGCCTGTCTATATACCTTGATGACTATTGACTCAGCAATTAAATATTATCAGGGACAGGGTGGGTCTTGGAAAGGGCGAACCTATTGATCACAACCAACTAAATTAGGATTAACTAGCAAAATTACAGATATACGTTACCCTCATATACAATGTAGTCTCCAAATTGTGTTGTACCTAGTGTGAGGATTAGTTTCATATGCGCGCCTTATTAATTTATCCCGTCTTTCCTCAAACCTTCTGGTCTTATGACAAAATACTCGAACTAGTTGACCGTAAAGTTTTGCTACCGCCCCTAGGGATGCTGACGGTAGCTGCGATTTTGCCCCAGGAGTGGGAGTTTAAGCTAGTCGATCGCAATATTCGCGATGTTACGGAAGCAGAGTGGGAATGGGCTGAACTAGTAATTTTCTCAGCTATGATTGTCCAGAAGCAGGATATGCTGGAGCAAATCCAAGAGGCAAAACGACGAGATAAATTAGTTGCTGTTGGTGGTCCTTATTCTACTTCCTTGCCCAATGAACCCCAGGCTGCGGGGGCAGACTTCCTAATTCTCGACGAAGGAGAAATTACCCTACCTCTATTTGTTGAAGCAATAGAAAATGGTGCAACTAACGGCGTTTTTCGAGCCGAAGAGAAGCCCGACGTGACTATCACCCCCGTACCTCGCTACGACTTATTAGAGCTTGACGCCTATGATTCAATGTCGGTACAGTTTTCGCGAGGCTGCCCTTTCCAGTGCGAATTCTGCGATATTATCGTGCTGTATGGACGCAAACCCCGTACGAAAGAACCTGCCCAGCTACTTAAAGAGCTAGACTATCTCTACGAATTAGGCTGGCGACGCTCAGTATTTATGGTTGATGATAATTTCATTGGCAACAAGCGCAATGTAAAGCTGCTGCTTAAAGAATTAAAAACCTGGCAAGAAGAACACCAGTATCCCTTTGACTTTAATACCGAAGCCTCCGTCGATTTAGCTGCGGATGAAGAGTTAATGGAGTTAATGGTGCAGTGTAATTTTAATGCTGTCTTTCTCGGGATCGAAACCCCAGACGAGTCTAGCCTGCAGCTTACCAAGAAGTTTCAGAATACCCGAACTTCCCTGGCGGATACCGTTGATAAAATGATTCGCGCTGGATTACGTCCCATGGCTGGTTTTATTATTGGCTTTGATAACGAGAAGAAGGGTGCGGGTCAAAGAATTATTAACTTTGTCGAGGAGGCAGCTATTCCTACTGCCATGTTTGGCATGCTACAGGCTTTACCCTTGACGGCACTATGGGATCGTTTGGAAAAAGAAAATCGCTTGCGGGACAGCACTCGCTTAGATATCAACCAAACTACGCTCATGAACTTTGTGCCTACTCGTCCCATCGAAGATATCGCTCAAGAGTATATCGAAACCTTTTGGACGCTATACGAACCTAAACGCTATTTAGATCGGGTTTACCGCTGCTTCCTCAAGCTAGGTACGCCCAAACATAGCGCTCCTGCTAGCCTCCCCACCTGGGTTGATCTTCGTGCTTTGGCAATTGTTATCTGGCGACAGGGATTTAAAAGAGACACTCGCTGGAAATTCTGGCACCATCTGTTTGGCATCATCCGTCATAATCCTGGTGTCTGGGAACACTATTTAACCATGTGCGCTCATAATGAACACTTCCTCGAATATCGTCAGATTGTTAAAGAACAGATTGAGGAACAGTTAACGGAATTTTTAGCACTAGATCAAGAGTTTAAGGAGAGTGACAGCGAACAGGTTGCCGATGCGGTAGCTTAATTTTAGATAGAGCGATCGCCATAACTAACGAGCGATCGCTTTTTAGTTATCAATCTTTTGCAAATCTGCAGTTGTCAATTGTCCGTTAATCAATTGCTTGAGCTTTTTTAGCTGACAGCTTTCGGCAAGCTGCTTGATTTTATTAATAAAGGGTAACCAGTCTAATCGATCTGTCAAAGATTCAAGATAGTTAATCGTACCGCGAATATCTCCCTGGTTAATCAGAGTCTGGAGTTTGGTTAATACTTCAAGATCGGGCAAAACTAGGGGCGTAGCAGCTAATTTCTCAGATGATGTTTGCTTAGTTAAGAGAGATTTTTGGCTACCATCTTTAGTTGTCCAGCTCAGACTTAGCTGCCGTTCAATAACCTGAAGTAGCTGCTGGAAATCGAGGGGTTTCGGCAAAAATTCGCTGGCTCCGACTTTATACGAATTGGATTCATCGGTGTTTAGAGTGCTAGCGGAAACAATAATGACTGGTAAGTGCTCAAATTGAGCTGATTGTCTTAGATGCTGGGTAACTTCCCAACCATCCATCCCTGGCATGATTAAATCTAGCAAAACTAAGTCAGGCTGATATTTTTGCGCCAGCGAGATCGCCTTTTGACCAGACTTGGCTTCGATAATTTCAAAGCCTAAAAAGGCAAGAAAATTAACCAGAATCTCGCGATTGCTATCTAAATCATCAACTATCAGAATTTGTTTAGGCTCGCCCTGATAGGCAACAATATCTAGCTCTAAATCATCATCAACCGCAAGGGAATTAGAAGCTTCAATTACGTTAAAAACAAGATCGAACCAAAAGGTACTGCCCACGCCAACGGTGCTAGAAATTTCTATTTGGCTGTTCATTTGTTCTGCCAAACTATGGCTGATACTTAACCCCAAACCTGTTCCTTCTTGGGATACCTGATGGGGGTCAAGCTGATAAAAAGGTAAGAAGATATCCTGCAGTTTATTTTCAGGAATTCCGCTGCCCGTATCCTCGATATAAAAGCGAATTGCATCTCGGTCTATCGGTTTGGTGACTGCTTCGGAGCCAACAAAGTCAGATACATAGCCAACTTTAAAGGTTACCTTTCCTTGAGTGGTAAACTTCACGGCATTACTCAAAAGATTCAGCAAGAGCTGGCGTAGACGAGTTTCATCTGCCTTAACGAGGGTCGGTAGTGGCGATAGTACCTGATATTCAAAAGCGATCGCCTTTTGCTGACAGCGCAGACGAATAATCGCCACCAAACTATCTAAAAATGAGGGGAAAAGGAAATCTCGCAGCTCCAGCTCTAATTTTCCTGCCTCAATTTTGGCAATATAAAGAATGTCATCGATTAGGGTCAGCAAATGTTGACCAGATTGACGAATAACTTCAATACTGCGCTGATTATTTTGAGGATTGGACTCCCGTTGAAGAATTTGCGCAAATCCGAGGATCGCATTGAGGGGAGTGCGTAATTCGTGACTGGTATGGGCAATAAAAGCGCTTTTTGCCTGATTTGCTGCTTCTGCTGCATCCTTTGCCTGCTGGAGCTGTTGGGATTGAGCCTGAATCTGTTTAAATAGATCTACCTGAGCCAGGGATATTCCTAGCTGAATTCCTGTTTGGGTGAGTAAGCGAATTTCTCCCTCTTTCCAGATACGAGTCGAACGATTTTGATAAGCAGCCAATAGCCCCCAGAGAGTTTTGCCCTGAAATACAGGTAAGATGCAGAAAGACTGCGCCTGTATTTTGGCATACATCGCGCGATGACAGTCACTTAAGTTAGCCTGAGCCACATCATTGATGACAAAAGCATAGTTATAGTCAGAGCAGTTTCCGCCCTGAGTTTTTTGCAGACAGCTATCATTCCAGCCTGTTTCCAGATCGCTGCCCAGCAGCGCATTCCAGCCTGTAGCCACGGATTCAGCCACAAACTTCCCGCTCCAGTTAGGATTAAAACGATAGAGTACCAGCCGATCGCACTTGAGAGTTTCTCTTAGTCTGGTGACAGTATTCTGAAATATTTCTTTTAATTCAAAGGTTTCGCGAATTTTGCTAACTATTTCTAAAATAGTGCTTTCTCGCACGGCACTAGCTCTCAATTCCGCTTCCGTGAGCTTTTGATCGCTAATATCGGTAGAAATACTACATACTGCATAAACCTGCCCGCAGTCGTTTACCAAGGGTGCTTTAATCGAGATGTAGGTGCGGAGTTCGTCACTCCCAATTGCAGCCTGTTCTTCAAATCTCAGTACTGACTGGGAAGCAATCACCTGGCGATCGTGAGCCATTAAATTATTGGCAATGGCAGGCGGAAATAAATCGCGATCGCTTTTGCCCAGAATCTCAGTTTCGGAGATTGCCATCGATTTTGAATATTCTCGATTCGCAAGCAGATAACGCCCCTCCAAATCCTTGATATAGATGATCGAGGTCGTAGTTTCTAAAATTGCCCTGAGTCTGGCTTCCGATCTTTGTAATGCCAGGGTACGCTCCTCAACTCTGGCTTCTAGCTGCTGGTTCAGGAGTCGCAACTGCAGCTGTGACTGCTGTAGATCTTGATTGACTAGATGAATTTGTTTTTGAATCGTTTTTAGTTCATCAATATCGATAAAAGAGATTACGACACCATCTAAAGAGCCATTTTCTAACAGGTAAGGATTAACCCGCATTAGCAGGTGAAAATCTTGTTTAACCAGCTTCACTTCTCGGTCTACTATGCTTTTGGTGGCTAAAACTTCTTGTAAAACAGGCAACAAATCATCACAGTCAAGATTATGGGTAATATGTTTTAAAGGACGATTTAGATCCGCTTCTACAAGGTTAATTGCCACTGTTGCAGCCGGAGTGAACTTACGAATTCGCAAATTGCGATCAAGGAAAACCACGCCAATATCCGTACTGCTCAGTAAATTGCTAATGTCATTATTTAATTCCGTTAATTCTTCTATTTTTGACTGATATTCAACATTAACGGTATATAGCTCCTCATTAACCGAATGCAGTTCTTCATTCGTACTCTGCAACTCCTCATTCGAGGCAGTTAGTTCTTCATTTGTCGCCTGCTGCTCTTCGTTGGTTGCTTCTAACTCTTCAATCACTGCCTGAAGATTTTCCCGCGTTTGCTGTAGCTCATAATCTAGCTCCACCATTCTTTGAGAAGTGCTGGCATCGACCTCGAACTTTTCACCCGTAATCTCCAGAGGCAGTTTATCTGACTGTACTACTACCGTAAAAAAGTCATCGGCTAACTTATTGCTTTCGTTGTAAGTAACTTCTAACTTCAAATAGCTTAATTGATCTGCCTGCTGGACTTTAATACCCGAATAGGAGGTAGTAGTGCGTTCGGCTTTGGAGCGATGTAAAGCCGTGATCAGAGGTAGCTGAAGATCTTTGACAATTAGTTTGGTAATGTCAGTGGTCATTTTCCCCTTGGGCATCTTCAACAGCTCGATACCGTCATTAAACGTATGAATCAGTTTGTGCTGGCGATCAACTAAAAAGCAGGTAGCCTTATATTTAGCTAAAAAATCGCTAAATGAGCGCTCAAACATTGGTTCTAGCTGAATAACTCCCGTCACCTTGGTAGAAGTCGTCGAAGCTAACTGAGGAGATAACTTATCTATGCCTCTGAAGGAAGTATTGAGTCTAATATCCCGCTTTTTCTGATAGACTTTTGTCTTTTTGCCTATCATCTCAAATTCGGCATCAAGCTTGCCTAAAGTTTCCGCCTCTCCTAAAAGCAAAGTCCCTTTAGTAACCAAGGCATAGTGCAAATTGCGTAGCACTTGCTGCTGTAGCTGGGGCTGAAAGTAGATCAAAATATTGCGACAGGAAACCAAATTCATGCGGGTAAATCCAGCATCTCTGGTCAAGTCATGGGGTGCAAACAGCAGTTTTTTTCTTAACTCACGAGCTATTTGCCAGCAGCTATCTTTCTGAATAAAGTAGCGCTGAAGTCGATCAGGCTCTATTTCTCGCTCGATCGCCTGAGGATAGATGCCCGCAGCAGCTTTTTCTAAAGCGATCGCATCAATATCAGTAGCAAAAATTTTAAACCGTAGTGGTTTATTCGTGCGGGAGATCGCTTCGTCCAGCAAAATTGCCAAGGAATAGGCTTCTTCTCCCGTTGCACAGGCGGTTACCCAACAGCGTATTTCTGCATCTGGCTGTGCCTGTTCGACTAGCTGGGGAATGACGTTTTGAGCTAAGTCATCCCAGACAGAGCGATCGCGAAAAAACTGAGTGACGCTAATCAATAATTCCTGGCGCAGGCTTTCACGTTCTGAGATCGAGGTCTGGAGTAACCTAATAAATTCATCATAGCCACTACAGCCACTCACCAGATAACGACGATGAATACGTCGCGTTAGAGTGCTAATTTTATAGTGAGAAAAGTCTGTTGCTTCATGGCGATCAATGATTTTGGTAATCTGCTGTACGGTCTCTGGATCTAAGAGATGATCAAAATCATACTGAACTTGAACCTGAGACCCCGGAAATCGGACTAGCTGATGCACTATCTTGGCTAAATCGGCGGGTGTCAGAATGCGATCTATTATGCCCGTGGCGATCGCCGAGCGAGGCATCCCATCAAACTGCGCCGACTCAGGCTGTTGAACCAGGGTAAATCCGCCTGCCTGATTGATAGCAGTCAACCCCTTTGTCCCGTCACTGCCTGTTCCGGACAAGACTATGCCGACACTCCGCTGCTGCATCTCTTCGGCTAAGGATTCCAAGAAAATATCAATGGGAAAATTAAGCTCGCGGTGACGACGATCTTTCTGGGCAATTAAATGGAGTTTACCTTGCTCTAGAGCTAAATTTTTACCTGGAGGAATTAGGTAAACCGAATTAGGCTCTAGCTTCATTCCCTCCGTAACTCGATATACCGCCATGCGCGTACATCTTTCTAGTAATTCTTTCATCAGACTTTTAAAATCTGGAGAAAGATGCTGAATTACGACAAAGGCAGCGCCAGTATTATGATTAAGGTGTTTAAAAAACTCTTCTAGAGGCTTCAATCCGCCTGCTGATGCGCCAATCCCAACTACAAAAAAATCTGGAGCTTGAGAAGGGCAAGATTTTACCAGAGAACCATTATCTGACATGGGATTACGAGACTCGGCAAATAGCAACTACTCAATTTTATCCAACCCCTTTGTGATTTAGACACAATCTTGAGATTTCTTTGAATTGACTAAACCGCTTCTAGTTTAAAACCCATAGTTTTCAAGTTAACCGTTCGGAGAATTAGGGGATTAGGTGATTAGGGGATTAGGGCTACAAACTATTAAATTCTCAAAGAGGCTAATTCACATCAAGGATATGAAAGTTAAAAGTTAAAAGTTAAAAGTTAAAAGTTAAAAGTCAAAGTTGACTCCTACTTCTGTTCCCAAATAGTCGATCGCATCATCTCCTGTCTGACTGGCGTATCTTACCTGACCCAAAATACTAAACTTGCTGCTGACGGGGACTGTTACACCACCTTTGACTTGCCAGGTAAAGCGCGCATCGTCTTCAATCAAGGTAGTGCGGTCAAAGTCATCTACCTCATCTTCTACTGTACTAGTTAGCTGAGAGACACCAACTCCTGGACTGAGGAAGAAAGAGAGACTATTACGTTTCTGACCCAAGGGTAAGATAAAGCGAGGATTGAGAAAAAATGCGCCTAAGGTATAGTTTTCATCTTCATCCAAATCGGAGTCTACATCACCAATAAAACCAGATAATTCTATATCCGTAGCCAGGTAACGATTAAACCGAATTCCTGCAAAAACGCTGCTGCCAAAGGCAGCGTCGTCTACTTCCGTATCATCTCCCGTAAAAAACCCTCTAGACTCGTCTATATCTGAGAAAAACACCCCTAAAGTCGCGCCTGCATAACCACCAAGACCAGATTTTTCGGACTCTGATTCTGAAGGCGATCGCAGTTTGTCTTTACTGTCGCTTTCATCTTCATCTTCATCCGAATTTTGGCTTTGCTCTTGTAAACGTTCACATTCTGGATTTAACTCATCATCATCCGATTCAGGAATACATTCTTCTAAATAATCTTCTAAAGTTCTAATCTCTTGAGCCTGGGCAACATTTCCCCAGCTTAAAGCGATCGCCAGGCTAGCTAGAGGCATCGCGCTCATAAAAATTGCCCTTAGATATTTTGGTAAACATTTTATATATTTCATAGTTTAAAGAGCTATTTACTAGCTGATTGAGACAAATAAGTAATATTACTGAATCTATAGTTTAAGACATACAATCTTCAACTGGCGGAACCCTTTTCCTCAGAGCATTTGCACAATTACTAATCACTAGTAATTATTAAAACTTGTTACTTAATGCTGAATCTAAGCCAGAAAAATCAGCAGAACGGAACGATCAACCTAGAATTGAAGCAGTTTCAAATCATTTCGGAGGATAACTGTATCCATGTCCACTGCCACTACGCCTCGTCATCACTTCGATCCCGTTACTAACGACCTACCCAATATTTGCGGTCATGAATCCGAGATCGCCATCACCACAAACAGCGATCGCCCAGTATTTCTGACAGAAAGCAATATCGACCTCAGCCAGGTTAAGGCAGGTTTTGCCTGCGCCCTGCATATGCATCAGCCAACTATTCCCGCAGGCGCAAATGGTGAACTAATCAGCAATCTCCAGCACATGTTCGAGCATCCTAACGATGGCGATAATCATAATGCAGGTGTTTTTGCCTGGTGCTATTCCCGTATGGGAGACTGGATTCCCGAGCTAGTAGATAATGGCTGCAACCCGCGCATTATGCTGGACTATTCGGGCAATTTGCTCTGGGGTTTTCAGCAAATGCAGCGTCACGATATTCTCGATAACCTCAAAAAAATCACCTGCAACCCCAAATATCAGCCCTATGTTGAATGGCTAGGGACAATGTGGAGTCATGCTGTAATTCCTTCGACTCCTATTCCCGATATCAAACTACATATTCAGGCTTGGCAACAGTACTTTGCAGCTATTTTTGGCGAAGAAGCTCTCGCGCGAGTTAAAGGATTTTCACCCCCAGAAATGCACCTGCCTAATAATCCCGATACTCTTTATGAATACATCAAAGCTCTTAAGGAATGTGGCTACCGCTGGCTATTAGTTCAGGAACACTCGGTCGAAAGATTAGACGGCTCTGGTTTACACCAAGACGATAAATATATTCCTAATCGTTTGCAGGCTCGTAATTCCCAAGGAGAGACAATTAGCATTACGGCGCTAATTAAAACCCAGGGTTCGGATACCAAACTTGTTGCCCAAATGCAGCCTTATCATGAAGCTAAAGGTAGGGGTAGACAGATGATTGGGAATGTCTCTGTACCTAGCTGTGGCAGTCAAATTGCCGACGGTGAAAACGGTGGGGTAATGATGAACGAATACGCCCGAGACTTTCAGCCTGTTTGGTACGAACTGCAAAATAACCCAGACATTTTTGGTTTTAACGGCACAGAATATATCGAACTGATCGAAGCTGCGGGAGTTGACCCCAATGACTACCCTGTTTGCCAGGCGGTGGGACAGCACAAAATTTGGCAACAGGTAGATCCCAATACGGCTACTTCCGCTAAAGTCGAGCAGGTGATCGCTCATTTACAGGAGACAGACCATCAGTTTCATATG
>JBCBEA010000021.1:0-17349 GCA_038529195.1 Cyanobacteria bacterium J06600_6 | reverse complement strand
TGCCCGATCGCTTGGAAATAATCATGGCAAATAGCGATCAGGCAAAACAATTGTATAAATTAAAGCAGCGTCGGGGTCGATTAAATCGATACTCTTTGGTTCAAAAGTCAAACAAGCATCTTGGAAATAGTTATCTAGTTCGGCTATTTGCAAGGCTTCGATCGTATTGCGGGCTGCTGCTAAATCTAGATCGCTCGGATTATCTGTGAGTAATAAGTCTGTCAACTCTCGATATACAGGCTCAATCTGCTCTTTAAATTCATACTGCACCTCTTTTTCCAGGGCAACAAGATCAGTACGGAGACTGTTTAGATTAGCTAGAGAAGCCTGATAGCTGGCGATTGCCCTAGCTCTTAATCCCTGCTGACGATAAATTCTGCCCAGTCGCCACTGCCAGCGATATGCCATTTCTGGCGAACGAGTGTTTTGAGCCAGTACTAAAGCTTTTTCATATAGCTGCTGGGGAGTATACTCTAGCTGTAGTTGAGGATCGTACATTTCACCTAAATTGCCCCAGGCAGAGGATTCAATCCGACTGTTTGCCGATCGTTGAGCTAGACGAATGACATCTAAATATATTTGAGCAATGTCTTGGGAAGTGTAGTTAAGATTTTGATGTTGGCGCTGGAGTTTAACTAAGTTATTTGCCAGCTTGACTCGGGCATCAAGATTGTGTTGATCTTGGGCAGACAATTGAATTCGATTGGCTAGCTTTGTTGCCTGTGACCATTTCTGACTGATAATTAGCAGGGAGAGCTGATTTAATTCTCCTGCGAGCCGATAGGTATGGCTGGGCTGATTTTCTAGCTGCTGAAAGTATTTGAGAGCTTGCCAACGATGGGAGCGAAAGCTAGCTAGATTATCCTGTTCTTTTGCCTGAAAAGCGATCGCCTGATTAATGTTACCCAGATTAAGAGTAATTTTCGCCTGAGTATCTGGAGAAAAGTTACTTATTTTGGTAGTCTCGCGACTGGCTTGAATAAATGCTTTGGCGCACTTAAGCCGACCCATCGCTAAAAAGCTATTGCCGATACTATTTAGACTATCCGCTAACCAGGGTGATGCGCCCGTCCTAGCCTGTTTAATTATCGTCGGGATTGTCGATATCTTAAGCTCTTGACAACGCTGCAGGGCTGGATCGAGCAAAGTTAAAGTTAAACCGCAGGCTCGTCGATGAAAACCCATTTTGTTGAGAGCTTCTGCTTGACTAAGTACTGTTCCCGCAATTCCTGGTGCGTCTTCAATTTGACGGTATAGCTTTTCTGCCTGCTGCCAATTGGCTAAAGCTTGAGGATGTTGCCCTGTTGCCAAAAAATAATGACCTTGACTGTTCCAAACTTGAGCCTGTATCTGAATTTTAGAGTTACTGGCAGGAATATTCTCAATTAAGCTAAAGCTGCGATCAAGATTTTGACGAGCTAGCTCCCAATTGCCCTGCTGCTGATATACCAAAGACTTAAGGGCTAAGACCTGAGCTAAAGGGGATAATGCCTCCTGACTCCGATATGCTTGCTCCGCCTGACTTAATAGCTTTAGCGATCGCTCTGACTTGTCTAAATGATACTGCTTTTCTGCCTGCTGTACTAACCGAGAAGGGTCTATCTGAGCCTTTGCCAGGTGTTGAATTCCCAGAACAAGGCTAAAGCTCAAAAAAATGACAGTGAGAAATCTGACCCAACTTTTCATGATTGCAGATGAGAGACAAGTCGCGATCGAGTATATCAATTTCTTGTAGAGATGACATGACGGCAATGTGCATTTTAATCATCTGATTAAAAGTAGCCGATCGCTTGTTTACTCTTTTAAGTTTGCGCCCGCTCAAAATTTGCATCTGTCAGAATCGCATCCGTCAAATCAGCCCCCATTAGCTTGGCGTTAGTCAGATTGGCATGACTCAAATCTGCATGGCTTAAATTGGCAGCGATCAGTTTAGCGTTAGTTAGATTTACACCTGTTAAATTGGCGTGGCTTAAGTCTGCATCAATCAGGTTAATATTTGCTAAATGCATTTGTGCTAAATCTGTGTGGCGGAGATTAGCGTGGCGAAAGTTTCTTCTGCCGAGAGCGTATCCCTGTACTAGAGTAGCGCGATCGCTAATTCTTAATTCTCTTTGGGGCAGGTTGGTGACGGTAAAGCTAAGGCGATTATGATTGCTAGCAGACTGGTTGATTAACTGCTTTAACTCATCGTAGAGAGGATAGTTGCCAATTCCGCTCACGCCTACCCATGCTCTAGTGCGAGTCAGGGCAGTAAATAGCTGATGGCGCAGACAGATGTTGTCTGCTTGAGCAATGCGATCCAAACCAACAAGATAGACCTGATCTGCTTCTTGTCCTTTAGCTCGATGGATCGTTGAAACTGTAATTGCCCCTGCATGCCAAAATTGGTCTGGGTTATTTTGAGTCTGAGGATCGATCTCATTATAAGTGTGTTGACCTGGAAGATAGATATTAAGACCCTGGTTGATCAGAAAAATGGCGGTTTGTTTGAGTAAAGAGGTAGCTTCATAAGTTGAACCAAGAACAACGATCAGTATGCTATCAGCGGTCAGTTCATCAGCAGTTAAGTTATGTTCGATCTTTTGAGCAAGGCTGGTTAATTCTTGTTGTCGAGACGGAAATTGGGCAAAATCGATTGTGTCTCCAGACCATAGTTCACCGATAATATTAGGAGAATTTATTCTGGTCAGGGTCATTTTGTTGCCTAGCTGCCAGTCTCCCGAAATCTGCCAGCCTAATGCTGCCCATTCTTCGGGATAGTTCGAGCCAGCGATTAAACCCTTCGTTCTCAACAATCCTAGAGCGATCGCCTGTGCTACCATTACTATCTGCTGGGGAGTACGATAGCTACAGGCAATAATTTCTGTCTTATCGATTTCTTGCTCATACTGCCCCGTAACTAAATGACCCAACTCTTCCCCAAACAGTTCTACGGGTTCGGGGATGGTTAGGCTGCCCAAACTTTGTAGCTCATCATATGCCCAGATCAGTCGGCGCTGCTGGGGAGATACGGGATTTACAGGACATAGAGATTGATATGCTAGCCAGAAGAAGGGTTGCTTATGCTGATAGTGCCAGCGATCTGAGACTAAATCTTGGGCTTCATCAATTAAAACAGCATCAAATATCTGAGGAACAAGGCGATTTTCTAATAGTTGTAAACAGGCTTCGGCAAGAGCTTCGTGAGGCGGATTGCTAAGAGTAAAAGCAACGGATAAAGGTATACTTCCCGAGGCTTTACAAACCGTGCCGTAAAATCCTGACTGCTGTTTACTACCCCAAGCATGGAGAATTTTTAGTCCCGAGTTATCTGGATCGTAGCCAGTCCGATCCTGGGTAAAATAGCGCATCCAGCGATCTACCTGCTGGGTAAGTGGCTGGTAGAGACTGCGAGAAAAAAAGACCAGCGCAATCTGCCATTGAGGATATTTGAGTGACATTAATGCTGCTTTCTGACAGAGGGCAACGGTCTTACCCGAACCGGCTATCCCCCGAATACGCTGCATTCCTGGCGGTATTTGTTTAGCGATCGCCTCCTGCCGTAGATCTAGCTGATTTAAGCGCGATCGCACCTGCTGAATCAGCTTACCTTTACCTGCACCCGCACTTTTAATTTGCTTATATTCGGGAGTATAAAGAGCAGTCCCACCCAACACGGCTAGTAATAATTCCCATTGAGTTGGAGTTAATTCTACTCCTGTAGTTAAAGGCTTACTTTTAGCGATCGTCCGTACTAAAAAATCAGAATTAGTTAAATCCTCTTGAAACAAGATCGGCGGAGAACTGGGTAAGTTAGCAAAACCTCTAGCCTGCCACTCATTCTGGCTCACATAGGGTAAAGCTACGATCGCTCTTGCCTGTATCTGCTGTCTTAATAGTGGTTCGCGATCGCAGTATGCTAGTAAAGCAAATAGCTGTCTTTCTGCCTGCTGATAGGGATTGCCAGAATCAGTATAAAAATTGCGGTATTGCCAGCGATGCCCCTGAATCGCCACTAGCTGCTCGCTTCGAATCGCTTTAACCTCTACAACGATTAAACCCAAATCGTAATCCGCAATTAAAATATCGGGTTCTTTGCGAAACTTGCCCTCTGTAAAAATCGGATAGCGCCAGTAAGCAAGACACTCTCGTGGCTCAAAACCTTTTTTCACCCCATGCCAAACTGCCTTTTCTACTGCCTCTCCCCTGCTACTAAATAACCCCGTAGCAATAAACTTACTCATATTGCTAAGTAACTTATTTTCACACCACTCGATCGCCCTATCTCTAAGAGTGTGTCACACTCTGCAACACACCCTGATAGTAACTGCTCTGTGTTAACTAACTCTTACCGCTTCTAAGATTTTAGAGTAGTAAAAGCTGACGCTAGTCATGCCCTGACGCTTAATCTCAAAGCCATTTTCTTGCAGGATGTTAATAATATCAGCTTCTCTGTGCTGATATGCTCTGGTGGTTTTTGAAGGACCAGGAAAAAATTCGCCAATCTTTTTCAGCACAAATAAGACGCAAGTTTTAGGAGCAAAACTCAAGATTACTCGCGATTCCGCCAAAGACGCGAGATGGGAAATCATTTTGGCAGCATCTTCGGTTGGATAATGGATTAAAACATCTAAACAAATTACGGTATCGTACTTCCCAGACAGAGTTTCCAAATCTTTGACGCTAAAGTCAACCTTGCCCCCATCTTCTAAAATTGACTCGGCTTTTTCTTTGGCTTCACCCACCATTTTGGCAGAAATATCACTGGCAGAGACAGTAGCTCCCGCCTGGGCTAGAGGAATACTCAGGCTCCCAACACCACACCCCGCATCACAGATCGTTAACTGCTCAAGATTATCATCCTCCTTGAGCCAATCTACAACCGTGTCAATAGTTTGCTGATGTCCTTCACGAATTTTCTTCTGTACTTTATTAACATCGTCAGTTTCGCCGTAAATTCTGCGCCAGCGATCAAAACCTTTTTGATTAAAATAATCTTTAACAACTGCCTTATCGTTTATTTTCTCTGCCGCTTTCATAAAATCGATTTAAATATTCGCTTTGATCTTTGCCTTGAGTGAGTATTGTATCTTGCTTACAGTCCCGAAAACACGACTAGCTTGAATGCAATCTTCCTCAGACAAATCCTTTATAACCTAGTCATAGATAGCGGCTCAATCTTTTGCTCTTTAGCAATTCAGGTTTTCTAGTCTCTTCACAAAATTAATAAAAATAAAAACTTAATCCAATCCAAATAAAAACTTTAGTTTCCCCAAACGTAAACTTTAATTTACAATTTGCTGCAAAATTCAATCTTATATTTAAATTAATGCTAATATCTGTTTCTTAAAGGCAATCTTTTGCTGAATTGTACCAAACCAACTGCTAACAAAGTTTAGTGCCGTTAAAGATTCAGCATCAGTCCGAAAAAACATTTTCGTTAATACAGTCTTATTAAGCGTTTATCTCATATCAAAAAGGAGCTTGGGCTATGCATCTTGAGTCTAATCAACTATCTCTGGAGCAAGAATTTATGCACCAGGTATTTGCTACCAAAATTGAAGATTTATCCTACGAAGAAACTAAGGATTTACTCATCAAGTTTCATAAACAGATGCTGTTCAAAGACAACTTTTATCGTAAATTGTCCAGTAAGGGGAAAAAAATTGTCAATCGTTTACTAGATAATTAAACACGTTTGATGTGAATTAGCGGTCAGACCCACAGAGCCTATCGGCTCAAAGCCCCTTCGGGGCGCTGGTGCGAATGCACCGTTCGGCGCAAGACACAAGGGAATGCTGACCAAGACGCTTTGTTGAAAAGTCGATAGTCCGTCGCTCTAAGCACAGCGCATACGCGCACGAAGGCGCATGGTTCGCCGCATGTTCGTCGTCTCCGACGACTGGCAAGCCTTTGGCTTGCGTGGCTCTAAGCTTTGTAAAGAGGAGATCGAGCAAATTCATTTGTATATTCTCAATCTTGCTTGGTCGTGATTATATCTCCAAGCCTTATATTTCTCACAGCTTAAGGCTTAAGGCTTATGGCTTAAAACAAATTACTCTAATTTTTAATTCACATCAGGCGTTAGATATAAGTGCTGAGTCTGGCTATCTGCTAACCGCTTCTAGTTGATATTTATTTATCTAAATTAATAATAATTAAAAATAATGTAAAGAACAATATGTGTTTTACTCGGTGTATCTACTGCATCAGTAGTTATACGTACTAATAACGTATCTATCAAGCAGATATGTCCAGTGAAAAACGTTTTCTTCACCAAAATTAAATGTAATGTTTTGATTAATATTGCCCAATAGACTCTAGCTTAATTACCGCGGGTAAGACATAATATAGACAGGGAGTCTTACTAAGGAATAATTACGATGCTTGAGAGGATAATATTAGCAGCGATCATTACTTTTTGCGTTTATTTGTTTTTAAATTTGGGTGGAAACTCTTCGAACACCCCTGCAATTGATGCTAAACAGAACACAATTCCAGGATTTCTTGATCGAGTTGCATCTTTTTCTTTTTGAAAGATATTTATTTTTAGGTCTACTTTGATCGAGTTTCGAAATGATCGTAAACACCTATAGATAATCCTGAAGTCTAAAATTTGAGGTTATCTTTGGGTGATTTTTATTGCCAGTTTTGCAGTTTGCTTTGGTAGATTCTAAATTTGCGTAAAAAACTATCTCGCTTCTTTTCAAATCCTGCAGCGATCGCAATTAAACTAATTCCTGTTAGCAATCCTACCACCCGTTTTAAGAATGAGTAGGTAGATACCAGCACAATCAGCTGATGTAAAACAGTTAAAACAAAAGTGACAGTGCCGATAAACAGAAAGGCTCTAATTCTCAAGCCCAAACCCAAGAGAATCAAACCCAGAGCAATTATTCCTGGTAAGATGCCTGGCTGCTGAAACAAAGTAGTGAGACATAAAATACTGCTGCCAGCTAAACGTAAATAATGGCGTTGATGGCGCTGAGACTGGAGGTAAGGATCGAATTGGGCAAGGTATAAAAGGGAACAGCAGACTACGGCGGAAATCCAGATAGACCCGAAAGAATACTCGACGATCGCTTCTTGAAGCAGTCGCTCATGGGGGAAACCCCCAAGACCGCGCTGCGTCGCTCGCAAAACCAGCCAGTTAACTAATCCCAGGCTGATATAGCTCCAGCGGATATTGTGTTGAGCGTAGGCAATGCGGAGATAAAATAACGCCGTGATTAATAAACTGAAATAAGAAATATCCTCTGCCATGACCAGCGCCATCAAAGCAGGCATAGCGATCGCTGTCCGCTGCCAGGGAGTCGATCTCCAGCCAAAATTGTGCCAGGGTATCTGATAAATTAACAGAGCGATCGCACAGGTAATCAGGATGCGCCAGGGATCGAACAGACTTAGTCTGGCAATTATCAGACGGCTATAAACAAGAGTGGCAGCAATTTCGACTAAACCCACATATACCCACCAGTCACTTTGCCGGGCGATATTTTCCTCCTGTTTGGTATTTTCTGCATCCTGCTTTGACGCAACGTTAGGAGCTAATTCTATCGGGTAGCTTCTACCTTGAATTACGGCATAAGCGCCTAAACAGATGCTCGTGGCGATACTCACTAAGGTTAAGCGAGGAGTATTACTTTCAATGGCGATACCTGCAGCAACAACTTTAAAAATACTGCTGATTGCCCAGTGAAAATGAGCAATTAGAGTTAGTTTGGCTAGACTGAGATTAAAGATAGTCGGTGTTGTCTGTTTCGCATACCAGTAGACGGTAAGGCGATAGCTAAAAGCGATCGCTGCTGCAACTAGACTGAGAATTGTCAGAGCATCGGCAGCACTACCACCACTTGCAGACTGCATTTGATAGATTACAAGTTCATAAATGCCTGCGGAGATAGCTGTTAAACCTAAATACTTGATCACCTTTTCCGTCTGACGATTTTGGGGTCGAACACTCAGCATAATTATGGCTGTGCCCAAAGTTAGGAGTCCCGTATAGGCATTAAAGTGAGACAGTCGCCAGAAAATAGCCAGCGCAGCATAAATCAGAGGCACAAAAGCTAAATCTAGTCGCCTCCAGGCTGTATTGGACTGTACGAGTAAGACCATTGCGATTAAGGCAGCAAAACCGAGCAAAATATTGCTAGAGGCAAAAATTAAAGTGCTGCTACTGACGATCCTGACCAAGCCTATCGCCAAAATTCCTACCAGCCACGTGAGAGTATATAAGACCAAATTATTTGGCTGTGCTTCGCTTTCCTCTGCATCAGATCGATAGCGCCAAATAAGAATCCAGGTTAATAAGGCTGTGGCAAACAGATAGGTAAAAAATCTGCCGTCGATCGCCAGATTAGACAGCCAGAAATAGGGCAGGCTAATCATCGGTAATTCTAGAATAATTAAAGCGATCGCCCAATAGTTTGTGGCTTTGATATATTTATCAACCAGCTTAAAATTAGTAGTTTCTCTGCCGACTCCCAAAATGCCATAGGCGCTACGCTGAGAAATATAGCCAAATCTGGGGGTGTTTCTAATTTTGAGTAGGGTTAAACGCAGTCGATACAGCAGCACAATTGCCAGGCTGCTAATTAATAACCATTGGGGATAATTGTCAAAGTGAGGCTCGACAAATAGGGTAAACAGATTAGCAAACAAAGCGATCGCCAAACCGAGATGAATTAGGGTAATGCTGAGGCGACGTAGATTAAACGCATTCGGCAGCATTAAGACAGTAGCGATCGCCAAGCTAATGATGCGAGTCCATTGCCAGTCGTATACCAGCAGCTGAGCAGCGACAAGCGCCAGACAGCTAATTACTGTTGCCAGACGACGTTGTTCAATCTTGTGAGTATATCTGCTAACTAAAGTTGCGGTGACGGGGGTGATCAACCAAACTAAACCCCAGGCAGATCTCTGAGGCTCAGCTAGGAAGCAAGTATAGCTTATGGCGCTCAACAATAAGCCTGCATACCAGCAGCTTCGAGCAATCAAACCAGACATCGGCTTAAATTTACTGGGTTTTAAAACTAAATACACACCCCAGTTAGCTACCATCAGCAGCAGTAGAATAGCGCCCCACCAGTTGGAGTTGAGGTTCGGCAAAATCAAAGCGATCGCCTGCACAATAGTAATTAAGCCCAATAGGTGAGCTGCATAGACTAAGCTGCTGCGGATCGGCATCCGTATACTAGCCACATAGCCAAGGGTGAGAGTCGAGAATAAAAAATTAAGTGATCGCCAGGTAGGATTGACGTAGCTCAAGCAGGTAAAGCCAATCCCCAAAAGCAGAGTTAAATATTCTGTATACAGTCCGAGCTGCTTTTTTTGCCGACGATAGAGCCAAGAAGCAACAAAGACAAACAGAATTAGATAGGGAAATAGACTAACTCCCAAAACAGATTCAGGAAAATGAGTGCTGTTGCTAACCTCAATCGATAAATCCAAGGCTTGGCTGCGCCAGCGATCGGGAATTAACTCCTTGGACAGATAGAGAGTCTGTAATCCCAGCCAGAAGATTGCCGTCAAATCTAACTTGCGCCAATTAAGAATCAAACGCTGCCAAAATAGCTGAATTGCCAAACCGCCGATCGCCACATTCTGCCAAAAAAACAGCTCTGACTGAACTATTCCCCCGCGCAGAGAAGCCCACCAGGAGAGCATCAAGAGAATCCCAGCCAGAATCTTAATCACTTTGCCCACCAAAGCATTAACAATAGCCAAGGATTTATGCTGCAAAGCAACTAGCTTAGTTTGCCTAACCCGATACAGATAAATCGTGCAGATTGTCCAGGCAAATAAGGCGATCGCCAGACTATAATCAGGTAAATTCGCCACGGTAATTAATTCCCGCACCAGCAACGTCAGCCAGGCTGCTAGAAGATAAAGCAGGTCTACCAGAGGATATTTACGCTTTGAGACAAACTTTTGGTAGTGTAGCCCGATAATCGCCATGATTCCGCCATAAATAGCGAATAATGGTAGGTTACTAACTTGCCAACCCAAATGTAGATAGCTCAATAAAAGAAATAGTCCTGAAGCTAGATGTTTACCCTGCTTCGGCGAAACCAAATAACGAGTTGCCGATAGGGTAATTACGGCTAGAGCTACAATTCCCCAGCCGACTGGTTTCAACAGCAAGCCTAGATAACTAATTGCCCAAAAATTAATCGGCATCAATAGAGTGGCGATCGCTCTTAAAGTTTGAGCCGTCAACTTCAAATCTGACTGCTTACCTGTCCAGAAAGCAATCCCCCAAAATCCCAGACTATATAACCATAAAATTAAATACTGAGCGTAATCGGGAAAATTCTGCCATTGACTAGCAGCTAATCCTCCAGAAGATACGATTACTAGAAAAATGCCTAAAAATAACAGCCAGCGAATACTCAACTCATCGAGAAAACTTTGCCAAACACTTTGCCACAAACTAGGAGCAGGTGTCGCTGCAGTAAGTAACGGTGTGGTGCTTGTCTCGGTGACTGCGGTGGCTTCAGACGGGATCGGTTCGACTGTCGGTAGCGGACAGCACAAATTATGACGGGCAATTTTTTTTACCTGCGCCTGACTAATTAACCCCAGCTGCAACCATGCTTCCAAACCCAGCAGCAGCTCACTTCGATCTGCTCTTACTTGGGCTTCAATTCTGAGCCAAAGATCAGGGTGCAACTCAGACGAATAGCGATCGAGATTGTCATTGTCGCGATAGTCAGACATGGGATCGATGCCAAATCAATATACGCCCCATTTATATCCTAATCTTCTTGGCTTAAGTCACCAGAAGATGACAATTTTATTGCTGAACTTTATCTAAGAGATTAGCGTCTAGATCGATTATGTTTTTTAGAGATATACCACCTCTGACATCGACCTAGAAAGTTAGGTAGACTAATCCACTTCCATTCATATTCTGTTTAATTAAACTTTGTTGATTTATCTTACAAACCAACTCAACTAAAAAAAACTGAGTTTAAATAAAGTACGTAAAGTCACTACAGTTCCACAAAAAAACGCTTGAGTTTTCAACTTATCGCTTCAAAATCTCAGGCAACTTATTCAATCTGCCATATTTCATTCCCATAATTCAGTTTATTTATTAGGAAAGAGTAATTTTATGGTTTCGACTCCCCCAGTTCGTCCCGTCGCTAATTTAGCTACGACTCAAGCTAAAAGCGATCCGCTGAAAACTGCCCAGGGTGTATATATTACAGTACACGGTCATTTCTATCAGCCACCAAGAGAAAATCCCTATCTCAATACCGTTGAGCGACAGCCCAGCGCCCACCCCTACCATGATTGGAACGAACGTATTCATCATGAATGCTATCGACCCAATGCCTTTGCACGTATCCTCAATCACAATCAAGAATTGGTGGGGATCGTCAATAACTTTGAATATTTGAGTTTTAATATTGGTGCGACTCTAATGTCATGGTTAGAGCAGTACGACCCCGCCGTCTATCAAAAGATCTTAGAGGCTGATCGCCTAAGCTGCGAAAGATTAAACGGACACGGTAATGCGATCGCCCAGGTTTACAATCATATTATTCTGCCCCTTGCCAATCAGCGCGATAAGATTACTCAAATTCGCTGGGGGAAAGCCGATTTCCGCGCTCGCTTTGGTCGCGACCCTGAAGGTATGTGGCTGGCAGAAACAGCGGTAGATTATCCTACCCTATCCGCTCTAATCGACGAAGAAATTAAGTTTATTATTCTGGCTCCTTCCCAGGCAGAAAGATGTCGCCCAATGGTAGCAGAAGGCGAACCAGAGGCAGAATGGCATGAAGTTGGTGGACAGCAGATCGATCCCACCCGTCCCTATCGCTGTTTTGTAGACAGAACCGGATATATAGATATCTTTTTCTATGACGGACCAATCTCTCGCGATATGGGCTTTAACGATGTTTTAGATACGGCAGATAACCTTGCCCATCGTTTGGGACAGGCTATTAGAGGGGAACATCCTGCCCAGCTAATTAACGTGGCTACGGATGGCGAAACCTTTGGACATCACAAAGGCGGAACCGAAAAATGTATTGCCTATGCTCTGAGCGAACAGTTTGCCCATCACGGTTGGACGGTAACTAACTATGCCCATTACCTGAGTATTTGCCCTCCATCTTGGGAAGTACAGCTCAAGCCCGTAACTGCCTGGAGCTGCTCTCATGGAGTTGATCGCTGGCAGGATGATTGTGGTTGCGGTGGCGGTGGTGGCTGGCATCAAAAGTGGCGTAGACCCCTGCGTAATGCTCTTAACTGGCTACGCGATCGCCTGATTACAGTCTATGAGGAGATTGGCGGTAAACTATTTCGCGATCCCTGGCTGGCTAGAAACGAATATGTGCAGGTAATTGGCGATCGCTCGCCCACAAACGTGGCGGATTTCTTGTTGCGTCATCAGGCAAAAAATCTAACTGCGAGTGAAAAAATTGATGCTCTCCGCCTGCTAGAAATGGAGCGCCATACCCTACTGATGTTCACAAGCTGCGGTTGGTTTTTTGAAGAGATTTCCCGCCCTGAAGGAGTACAAATTCTGCGTTATGCGACGCGGGCAATGGAGTTAGCAGGAGCAGTAGCTGGAATTCATCTCAAAACGGAGTTTCTGGGCTATTTAGCTCAAGCACCAAGTAATGTCGAGCTTTTCGGGAACGGCAAAAAGGTTTTTCAAGACTTAGTTGAACCTTCCCAGGTAAGTCTACACAAGGTAGCTGCTTACTATGCGATTGGCTCTTTGTTTTCTGACTATCGCCATCAAGAACGGCTTTACTGCTATCAGGTAGAGCAGCTCGATTATCAAAAACAGCAGATTGGAACTCTAACTTTATCTCTGGGTCAGATTGAATTAACCTCAGAAATTACCTGGGAGAGCAAGCACTTTGTCTTTGCAGTACTGCACCTAGGAGGCTGGGATTTCCACTGCTGCGTCAGTGAATTTGACGGTCGCTTAATGTATGCAGAGCTTAAACAGCAGCTATTTGCTGACCTCAAGCAGGCAAGCGCTGCCCAGATTGTGTTAAACATGAATCGCTTAATGGGCGATCGCTCTTTTAACCTGCAAGATTTATTTGCCGAAGAAAGACAAAGAATTATCCAGCTGCTAACCGTCCAGACTAAAAAGCATCTAGATCGCCTTTATACCCAGGCTTATCGTGAAAACTACAGCATGCTAGCAGCTTTCCAGCGGGAATCTATGCCCGTACCTCAAGAACTTAAGGTGGCTGCAGAAGTAGCTCTGTCCTGTCGCTGTATTGAAACCGCACAAATTTTAGAGCAGGGAATTGAAGACTCTGCTACAGTTGATCGCGCTCTTGCGGAACTCCAGACTACGGCAACGGAAGCAAATTACCTCCAGTGTTGGCTTAATATTGCCGAGGTCAAGGTGATTCTCGAACAAACAATTGTCCGACTTCTGTGGCGTTTGCTGTATGACGGCAATCCAGAGACATTAGAGGCAGATGTCGCCAGGATCGAACAGGCGATCGCCTTGGGCAATCAGTTTAGACTGGGACTAATGTTAGATCAGGCACAGGAGGTTTTCTTCAACTGCCTACATCAATATATTCTGCCCAACTGTATTATCGATCCCTCAAGTCCAGATCATCACAGCTGCCGTTGGGATATTACTCAGATTAAACCCCTGCTGAAACTAGGGCAAAGTCTGGCGATCGACGTTAGCTGTTGGCTCTAGATCAACTCTTATCTGAGCGAGCATGATTAGTCCTGCGATCGCAATCTTCAAATATATTGCAGCATTTAATCGGGTAAACCAGACTTGTTCTCTTTACCCTTTTCTTTTGAGCCTTTGGTTGAAAATGACGATAGGTTTCTACTTTTTGCTGGCAGCTTTAGCTTTCTTTTTCTCTTCCCTACGTCTTGGCACTTCATAGGCAAAGAAATCATAGGCTAGTTTTGTCTGGGGAAAGATAGCTCTTGCTTCCTGTTTTAGATCGTTCAGCTGAATCGGATTGCCTGGAGCATAGCGAGGACTAAAGTGAGTCATAATTAGCTGCTTGACTCCTGCTAGTAGGGCAACCTGGGCTGCCATAGTTGTCGTCGAGTGCATTTTTTCAAACGCCATCTGGGCATCCTGATGGGCAAAGGTCGCCTCATGAATCAGAACATCAGCATCTTGAGACAATTCCACCGCTGCATCGCAAAATACAGTATCGGTGCAGTAGACAAACTTTCTACCTTCTTCCGCTTGTCCGCATAAATCCTTGCCGTTAATCTTGCGACCATCTGCCAGAGTAACTACCTGTCCCTGCTTTAATTTGCCATAAACTGGACCAGGAGGAATCCCCAAGGCTTTGGCTTTATCGATATTAAACATCCCAGGACGATCTTTTTCTTCGACTCGATAACCGTGAGCGGGAATACGATGTTTTAATAGACGACAGCTAACAATAAATTCATCATCTTCATAGAGTACGCCAGTTTTAACCGTATGAATCCGCAGGCGATCGCCAAAATTCATATAAGAATACTTAGCGGTAGTTAAAAGGTACTCTTTTAGACCTTCTGGTCCATAAATATCAATCGGTTGACCCGTTCCCGCTAGACCGCAGCTAGCAATCAAACCCATCAAACCAAAGGTGTGATCTCCATGCATATGAGTCACAAAAATGCGTCGAATTTGAGAACTTTTAATATCGCTGCGCTGCAATTGATGTTGTGTTCCTTCTCCACAGTCAAATAGCCACACTTCTGCCCGTTGGGGAAGACGTAAAGCGACGCTAGACACATTTCGCGATCGAGTTGGTACTCCAGAGCTAGTACCCAAAAAAGTTATTTCCACGTTACAGGTTAATTTGAACAGTAATCAATCAACATCAGATCATCATCTTAGCAACAAGTGCAGATCTAAAAATCATCACTCAGTAATATTGCTCGATTATGATTGTTTTTATAAAATTTGCGATAAGCACTTTTTACTTCTATCCTCTTGAGGAGTTGCTACCTCAACAATTATTCCCTCATCTATAAACATAATGCGATCGCTTAATTCTTGGATAAATCCTGTCTCATGAGTTACGCAGACCATTGTCATCCTGTTATTAGCTATACTTCTCATCGTGTCTAACATTTCCCTGACCATTTCGGGAGCCAAAGCCGAGGTTGGTTCGTCAAACAACATTACTTTCGGCTGCATCGCCAAGGCATGTGCGACACGCTGCTGTTGACCTCCCGATAGCTGCCCAGGATACCTTTGAGCCTGTTTTAAAATAACCACTTTTTCTCGTAGCTACATCGCCACCTCTTCCGCTTTGGCTTTAGAATTACGCCGCACCCAAACTGGAGCTAAAGTAATATTCTGCAAGACGCTTAAGTGTGGAAACAGATTGAACTGCTAAAACACCATACCCACCTCGCGACGAACTGCCTCAATGTTTTTGAGGTCGTTAGACAGCCTGATGCCATCAATCGTAATACTGCCTTTAAAGTCTGTGTCTTTTAAACAGCTTAACTCAGGCAATTACTCCGCATTACCACCAATGGTGACATCTTTGATGCGCAGACTAGGACCTCCACAGCCAACGGGTAATCCCGACTGTCCCCCTTTACTACAGCCGCCAGACTCATCCCAGTAGAAATCATCACCGATCGCCTCAATGTTTGCCAGAGTTTTAAAGACGTTGCCAGACAGAGTCACATCTTTAACCGGCTCTGCCAGCTCTCCTTTTCGGATCATCCATGCCTCTCCGGCACTAAAGGTGAACATTTCGCCATTTGTCATACCCCCTAACCAATTGCGAGCGTATAAACCGCGATCAACACCTTTGATTAAATCTGCTACTGCCGTCTTACCGCTTCCAATCCAGGTATTAGTCATTCTGACAATTGGCGAGTGGTGATAGTCGAGACAGCGAGCATTTCCCGTAGGCTTTTCGTCTAGTTTGCCTGCTGTTTCTCGCGAGTGCAGTCTGCCAACTAAAACCCCGTCTTTGATGAGTTGAGTTGTGGTGGCAGGAGTCCCCTCATCATCATAAAAATAACTGCCTCGATGAATATAATTGTCGTCCGCTTCGACGGGGGCAGCACCATCAAAAATCTGTAGTTCAGGCGAACCAAAACGCTTGCCCATGCTCATCACTTCCAGCAGATCAGGATTTTCATACGCCATATCTGCTTCAGAAAGATGTCCAAACGCTTCGTGAACAAACAAACCTGTCAAAATTGGATCGATGACTACGGTATAAATATCACCGACGATTTTGGGCAGAGTCAGAGCATCAACCGCTCTCTGTGCAGCGCCAACTACCTGCGTATCTAAATCCGTTAAATCCTCATAAGCCTGACGTGAACCCGTTGTTTCTCTGCCTGTTTGGATCACATCGTCTTTTCTTGCCGTTGCGGAAAAGCGCATTTCCATGTCTGACCAAGATTGCTCAATAACGCTACCTTCAGATGTAGCAATAATGATTCGTTGAGAGCTATCGCTATAGCTAACGGTAGTAGTGGTCAGACGATCACTATAGCTCCGCAGCAGCTCGTCATAGCGATCGCACAAAGATTTTTTATCGGCAAGAGCAACATGTCTGGGATCTCTGCCCTTGAGGGGTAGGCGACAAACAGTTTGAATCGGTTCAACTGGGGCAAGAATGGTTTCTGTATCGCCAACTAGCTTTGCAGCAGCGATCGCCTCTTCAATTCTAGCGCTCAGGCTATCAAGGTCGTCAAATGCTGAAAAGCCCCACCCACCACGATGACAGGCTCTTACCTGTCCGCCTAGGGCAATACCTTCGCTGAGAGTTTCAATTTTGCTTGAGCGCAGCAGGATATTTGTTTCGTCTGCCTGTTCCAAACGAATAGTCAAAAAATCAACTTGCTGGCTGTATTTAGCAATTAATTCTGTTAACTGGTTTTTATGCTCGGCAAATATATCGGACATAGTAATAATTGAGCGACCAAGCTCACTTATATCAGTTTGTAATTACTATAACTAGCTTTGCAGCAACGGCAGACATTTGTGTAGCTTTTGGTCAAGGTATAGAGACTGAGGATAGTTAATTGCCAAATCTGTGGCTTCTAAAACTATTTCTGCATCACTTTCTTTGGTACAAAATGAATTAACGCCGATTGAATATAGCAGCTCAATTACTTCAGGGTGGCGATAATCGCTCCAGTGAATCACGCTGCTGTCAGGAGAAATTGCCTTAAACAGAGCTAGATTATCTGTGTCTGATTCTGCCTCAATGTCAAAAAACAGGATATCAATATTCATCTCTCCATACATGAGCGAAAAAACCTGCTCGGAGTTATCTAGCAGAATAACTTTGAGATTGGGTCTTTGAGTTTGAATCAGCTGGTGTAGCTGCTTACCCTGCTCTCTGTTTGATTCAATAATAACTACGTTTAAAAGTTTTGAAG
>JBCBEA010000020.1:0-17361 GCA_038529195.1 Cyanobacteria bacterium J06600_6 | reverse complement strand
TAGACAACCTGTTTCCAGGTATTTCAGTAGAGCCTCCCGCAATTGGTTCTAGAACTCAGTCATCAGAAATAGAAGCGGAAACTACAGTAGAAATAGACTATGAGGATATTCCCTGGATTGATTGAAAAGTAGCCATGGGTATTGATATATTGATCTAGTTATGGTGCGCAAAGGTACGATCATAGAGAAACTGTCATTACGCCAAAAAGTAGCTTTTTATTTAGAGGATACGGAAACCAATCTCGGTTTGTGGCTAAACCTGGGTATCTTGAGTTTTATCCTCTTGTCTTCGGCAATTTTTGTAGTTCAGACCTATCCTATTTCTCAGCAGTTACAGAATGTTATCAGAATTGTTGATACGGCAATTCTGATTGTATTTACGATTGAATATATCTTACGCTTTTGGTCGGCAGAGAATACCAAAAAGTATTTTTTTAGTTATTTTGGTCTGATCGATCTAATTTCTATTTTGCCTTTATTTTTAGGCTGGGTTGATATTAGGTTTTTACGCATATTCCGCTGGTTTAGAATTTTGCGGATTGTGAGATTCTGGAAGATAGAGAAGCAGATACTCGGATTTAAAAGTGAAGATAGTATTGTCTTCGTGAGAATCTTTTTAACCTTGTTTACCCTGATTTTTGTCTATGCTGGTTTGATTTATCAGGTGGAACATCAAATCAATAGCGATCGCCTGGTAAACTTTTTCGACGCCTTTTATTTTGTGGTTGTGACGATGACTACCGTTGGCTATGGAGACGTGACTCCTTTGTCTCAAGCAGGAAGGTTGATGACGGTACTGATGATTTTTACAGGAGTGTTATTTATTCCTTGGCAACTTAGCGAATTAATTGGACAGGTGGTGAAAACTTCTAGCTTAGTCGAGCAAGAATGCCCCAACTGTAGCTTATCTCGTCATGAGACAGATGCTATATTTTGTAAGCGATGTGGCACTAAATTAGAAGAGGATTAAAATTTTACTGGAGCCTGTATTTAGATTATCAAGAGTCAAGATCGATTCATTCTGCTTGGTAACCCTTAATACTGGTAACTAGAGGTATCGCTTTGGGAATGATAGGCGAAGCGGAAACCAATTAAAATAATGAATAACTTATCAGAACTTTGGCAGTCTGCTGAAGATTTGTTAGCTGAAGAAGAATATGATCTAGCTATTCAGACTCTCGAAGAAATAAGCTATTTTAGTTCTCAATTAAGACCTGAAAAATTAATTTTATTAAAAAAAAGTTTTATAGAAGCTTATATTTACAGCGGAGATTATGATTTAGCTATTCCCCTCTGTTTATCACTAATTAATACTAACAAACCTGAGCTAAAAGCCTGGGCAAAAGCAAAATTAGCCTTAATTGACCCTCAAGTTAATACACCTACGGAATCTGAATCTGAATCTGAATCTGAATCTGAATCTGGATCTGGATCTGGAAACAATTTAACGGCAGATCAACAAGTAAAACTCAAATCAGTCACCGAGTTCAAAGAATTTTGTCTGGCAAATTTAATTGACGATCTAAAGCAGTTTGAGCAAAAACGGCAACAAGCCATTATCACTATTGCGATCGCAACTGTTGTTTTTGTAGTGGTGCTTTATTTTATCAGTCAGGGTAGACATCTTTTTGATTATATTCCTAAGTGCGTTCCGCCATCAGCAAGAGCAACAAGCTATGGTATCCGCAGAAGTTTACGTTTATGTTCCAGAATTACCAGATATCAGCTGTTATTATTAGGAGCAATTGCTACTTCCTTTTTAATATCTACTCTAGCCTGGATAACTTTCATCAAGCAAAATATTAATTTATATGGTCGCGGTTTTAAAACTAAAGTAATTGAAAAAATACTAGCCTTTGTCGATCCTAATCAAAAACTGACCTATGTTGAGCATGTAAATGTAGCTCAGATGCTTAATCTGGATTTGCCAGCTATTAATGTAGCGATAGTCAACAGCAGATTTTTTAGTAGTAAGTTTAGTCCACCTAGCAATATTATAAAAAATGATTGTGTATTAGGAAAAATAGGTAATATAGATATATTTTGGTCACAGATTTGTGTGCAGAAAACTTCAGGATACGACCTGTTGAGAATCGTTAATAGTTTAGATAGTCTTGTTTGGCAACTGGGTATCGACAATCCTATTTTTAAAGCTTTAGTCAATATAATAGTTTTCTGCTTGAAGATTGCTGTTGTTCTCTTGATTCCGATCGCTTTTTTAGCAGCATCGAGAGATATTGGCTTTTTAAAATATCTTCAGACTCACTTTAGCTGGGGTCGAAAAACCATTTTTCAAGGGTTATTCTTTGAGGCAGACTTTCCGAAAAAGCTCGATCGCCAGACGGTGGTTTACATCACAAGCAAAAATTTTTCTGGTAAATTTGGTGATGGTATAGAACAGGCTGGTAATACAGTAAAACTCGAAGATCCCGAATTTAATCGTCTTTTTCGCGTCAATAGTAGCGATCAGGTAAATGCTCGCTATATCTTATCGACTAGCTTAATGAGCCGGATCAAAAATTTCCAGCATCAGGTAAACAAGCCGATGCAAATATCTTTTGTCCAAGATAAAATTTATCTAGCTATTGCCTACGAGCATTATGTATTTGAACCCAGGCTATTTAAGAGCATGGTTTCCTTTGCACCATTAAAAGAGTATTTTGAAACTCTTAGCTTTATGTTGTCTATCGTCCAGGATTTAAAGCTAAATTTAAAAATTTGGGGCTAGCACAGTACTCAAATCTGTTCGGCAAAAAGCGATCGCCAGAATAAATTACTAAGCACTGATTACCACTTTTAAAGTCAAGCCTGTCATTCGCCAGGTGGCAAAACAGTTTTCAAACAAAACCTCGCTAGCTGCACCCAGATCCCCGTCTTCGCTTACAAACCCACCTTCAATTAGCTTTCCGCCTCGAGTCTCCAAGTTGAGTCGAGTACCGTTTGTCTCAGACTGCAAGATTAACTTTCCCCTCGCTAATACCTGCCCTGCACGGCTAATAATTGCACATTCCATCGTTACTAATAATTATTTAGCTATAAAGATAAATATCATCCCACAAATTGCTATTCTTGTAAGATTTATTCCGCTTAAAAGCCAAACTCAGCCATTACTCTAGATCAATCAAAGTTAAGCTGCAATTTTATTAGCTACCTGCTGTAAACTCAATTTTGCCTGCTGTAAATTATAGGCAAAAGGCTTTACTATTGGCTGATAATCTCTAGGATTTGGTTCTCCATGACGCAAAACTGCGTTAACTAAAAGACAATCGCGATCGCTAAAATTAATTGAACCATGTAAAACATTTCTGGGAATAGTTACAACCTGAGGAATGTCTTCTGTTAGAGGGATATATTGATACTGGCGATCGTATAAAATCACCAAGACAAAGCTACCCTTAACTACTAACAATTGGTCAGTTTGCTGCTTATGAACAAACAGGTCATCAATACTATGAGCAGGAACTTTAACAATCATTGTTTCATCGCTAGATTGAGGAGTGTAAAACTCAGACATTCCTCCCTGTATAGACTCGATTTTTTTGACAGTTACGCCTGGTACTAATCCCATAATTTTTATTAGTTGTGTTTAAACTAAAAGCATTAACTTACGTAAATAAAAATTACGTATACTGCTTATTATGCCAAACAAAATTTGACAATGCATACACATTAGTATCTATATATACCCTTGAACTGATTTTTTTTGATTCCAGTAACAAGGCACACTATTTAATTGCGTAATTCATTGTTTTATAGGTCTAATTCTCAATTAGAATATCAAAGCGATCAGCTATTTATATCTCCTTTTTATGAGTAAAACAATTAATCCCAATGATATTTTAGATTTTTGGTTTGACAAAGAAACTAAGCCTCTTTGGTTCAAGAAACAAGAGGAGTTTGATCGCCAAATCAAAGAACAGTTTCTCGATATCTATCAATTAGCCAAGACAGGCGCATTTAAGGTATGGCGTAACGATCCTGCTAGCACTTTAGCCTTAATCATTGTTCTCGATCAGTTTCCTCGTAATATGTTTCGAGATAACGCTCAGGCTTTTGCTACTGATAATCAAGCGGTAGAGTTAACAAAATATGCAGTTCAGCATAATTACCATTTAGAATTGACGGATGAGCAGCAGACTTTTCTTTATATGCCCTTGATGCATAGCGAAGATAGACAAGATCAGGCTAAATCTATTGAGCTTTTTCAAGCATTGGGTAGGGAAAATAATCTTAAGTTTGCAATCAAGCATCAGCAAATTATTGATCGCTTTCAGCGTTTTCCCCATCGCAACAAAATATTAGGCAGAAAATCAACAACTGCTGAACAAGAGTTTTTAAGCCAGCCAGGATCAAGCTTTTAAACTATGCTAGTTCATTCTGATTTTGCGCAGTAAAAATAGGGCTTCTAGGCAGAGGTCATTGTTTAGGTAAAGTAGTTTAATAGGGTTAGCCGATCCCTTTTGGTGTAGCAACCGTATCCAAATAAAAAGGCGATCGCGGAGGATACGAAAAAGTAGTGTAGTAATCCGTTCTAGTAAATATTTAAGAGCTATTAGAAGATGTAGTTAGTGAGAAGTCCTTGGCTTCTTGATGTTGTTTTAACTACCTCATAAATGAACACTCAGTCCATTTCAGAAGCTGCATACAGTATTTTTGTAAGTCATGTTCAAGCGGATAAAGTCGAGCAAGTTACTATTAAGTCTCGTCTAATTGAGTACTGCCTAAAATCAGAATTTGGAGGTCAACATTACAGCACTCAAAGAACAGGAAGTCAGACAGAACTAATAGATTTGCTGAACAGCAACAATGTAAAGTTTGAGACTGTTAATAATAATGCTGATACGGCAGGCTTAATTACTCTGCTGCTATCTTCTGGACTTTTAGTTGGTGCTTTAGCCTGGTTAGCCAAATTCAGTACAGGCAATGGCGGGGTTGGTCTGGGTATGGGAGTAGGTAAGAGCAATGCCAGAGTCTACGAAAAAGGCAAAACAGGCGTTACCTTTGCCGACGTTGCGGGTATAGATGAAGCAAAACAAGAACTTCAGGAAGTAGTAGACTTTCTGCAAAACGGGGAAAAATACCGCAAGATTGGCGCAAAAATTCCTAAAGGTGTACTGTTAGTCGGCTCTCCAGGTACGGGCAAAACTTTGCTAGCAAAGGCAGTAGCGGGGGAAGCAGGAGTTCCCTTTTTAAGCATGTCGGGTTCAGAATTTGTCGAGCTATACGTTGGAGTCGGCGCTTCGAGAGTCCGAGATTTATTTGAGAAAGCCAAACGACAGGCACCCTGTATTATCTTTATCGATGAGCTAGATGCGATCGGCAAGTCGCGAGGCAGTAACCCTAACGGCGGGAATGATGAGCGGGAGCAAACTCTCAATCAGCTACTAACTGAGATGGATGGGTTTGACGGTAACGAAGGCGTAATTTTGATTGCTGCAACCAATCGCCCCGAAATACTTGACCCTGCTTTGCGTCGCCCTGGTAGATTCGATCGCCAGGTATTGGTAGATCGCCCTGACAAAAGTGGCAGAATAGAAATTCTGGATATCTATGCCCGTAAGGTAATGTTGGGGGAAGATGTAGACATAGAAGCAGTTGCTTCCCAAACATCTGGTTTTGCAGGGGCAGATTTAGCCAATTTAGTTAATGAAGCTGCACTCTTAGCTGCCCGTAATAATCGTCAGGCTGTGCTGATGGCTGATTTTAACGAGGCATTTGAAAGAGTCGTAGCTGGTTTAGAAAAGCGATCGCGTGTTCTTTCATCCCAAGAACGTAAAACCGTGGCATATCACGAAGTTGGTCATGCTTTGGTTGGGGCGTTGATGCCTGGAGGCGGTAAGGTGGCAAAGATCTCGATTGTACCTAGAGGCTTAGGAGCATTGGGCTATACTCTACAAACTCCCGAAGAAGACAGATTCTTGATGCTGGAAGATGAGCTACGGGGCAGAATTGCCACCCTCTTAGGCGGTAGAGCAGCGGAATTGGTAGTCTTTAATAAGATTTCGACTGGTGCTAGCGATGACATTCAAAAAGCCACAGAATTAGCCGAAAAAGCCATAACTCAATACGGTATGGGTAGCGTTGGACCGATCGCCTTTGCCCAAGAATCAGGGCAGTTTTTAAATACTGCTACCTCTCGACGTGTAGTTAGTGGCGAGGTGACAGCAGAAATCGATCGCCAGGTAAATCAAAATATCAATCAAGCCTATGCAGTGGCGCAGGAAATCTTACAGCTCAACCGTGATTTATTAGAATCTACGACTCAGACTTTGTTAACCAACGAGGTATTGGAAGGTAGCCAGTTAAAAATGATTTTGGCACAGGTCAAAGCACCAGCAGGATTAGAGGTGTTTCTGGCAGGAGAAGTTTAATCGTACAAGCTTGAATAGTTTAGATATTACAGCTATTTTCTCGTAGGTAAGAAGTAAGAGGTAAGAGGTAAGAGGTAGCTATAGAAGCTTAAAAACTTAGAGAATCACCTACCTTAATTGTTTTTCCTGCTTCAGTTGGATTTAAGCGCGTATTAACCGCTAGGCGAAAATAATGATTAAAACGATCGCGCTCTACCGATTCTGGTAGGGTGTTTTTTCTTTGGGCAATAAACGTCTTTTGAAACTGAGGATATGCCTTTCCCGTTTGCGGATTGCGAGTGACGACAATGCAGCGTTGGCAGGGGTTAACTCCCATAAACTCAACATCCCCGATTTTAAAAGCTACGGTAGAATTGGCGCTAGTAAATAAATTATCTTCCCAAAAAGCAGGTACGCCATCAAGCTCGATATTGGCGCGAAAACGACGACGAATATCTTCTGTGTCTAATTCGGGATACCAACTAGCGATCGCTTCTAAAGTTGCAGTACTAATAATAGTTGCCCCAGGGGAAACGGTATCGTCGGGGAAACCCATCTTGAGATCTTGTCTAATCTTCACTGCAAAACCAAAGTAATCGGCTAGCCAGTTACAAAGCTCTATCTGTTGCTCGATAAAATTATATTCTGCGACTGTATCTGTACCCTGTATCTGTAGAGTTAGGGTATTGTTATTTAAATCAAATTGCGAACGTAAAGCGTGAATCTTCGCATTACGCTTACCATTAACAAAATTACCGTCGCCATCGAATATTGCCCAAGTGCGATCGCCTTTTAATGCGCCAGATTCTAAAATCGTGACGCGATCACATTCTAAAGAGTCTAAAGATTTGACAGGATAAAGAAATAACTTGCTTACATGAGGATTAGGATCTGGCATGGAAAATAGCTAGAGAAGTTTAATCTTATATGATAGCGATCGCCTGTCGAAAATCTAGTCACAAAAAAAGCCAGACCGAGAAAAAAAACTCAATCTAGCAGTTTAACAACCTTCAATCACAAAATTTGATTGATTCTAGCATATTAGGCATTATCAATTTCGTCGAGAATCGCGGTTGCTTTTGCACACAGTGCCTCGTGACATTTACCGTTACTGGCGACAATACAGCCCCAGCGCACAACGTCTCCCTGGTTGTAGTAGACAGGATCGCCATTGACGTAGGTAAACTTACCACCCGCTTCGGTAAGAATTAGCTCTGGTGCAGCGAAATCCCAGTCTTTAGCAGCAGATTTGCCCGATAAGGAGAGATAGGCATCGGATTCTTGTTCGAGGAGAGTCGAAATTTTGCCTCCTACACCACCCATATATTTTTTACCGGCAAAGGGTAGACGTTCGATTAATTCTTTAAAGCGATCGTCTCTGTGTGAACGACTAACAATTAAATATAGGTCTTCAACCTTATTGCGATCGCTTACCTGGATTGGCGTTAAAGTGCCGTCTTTGGTTTCCACAAACGTACCCTGACCCTTGGAAGCAAAATAAACTTTCCCAGCTTCGGGAATTGCCACAATGCCGATTACAGGACGACCTTGATAGGCTAAGGCAATGTGCATCCCGTATTCCCCAGTCTTGTCGATAAAGTCCCGCGTACCGTCTAGAGGGTCGATAATCCACACCCAGTCATTAGCTACGGGTTCGGCTTTTTTAACATCAAAGGTTTCTTCAGACAAATAACCAAACTCTTCTGTGCCGAGCTTTTCTTTGAGATTGCTGACGATATGTTTGTTTGCTGCTAAGTCAGCCTGGGTAACGGGACCATCTTTTTTATCCTTGATATTCAGATCGGATGTATCTTTGTGGTAAAAAGAGCTAAGAATGTCTGCTGCACCCCAAGCAACTTCCCGCGCCACTTCCAAAGCCTGAGCTATTTTTTGAGCCTGATTATTATCCAAAGCCAACTCCCAATGTATCTAAATAATTTCTTAACAATACTACTAGATAACTGGGGTTGGACTAGTAAAGCAACATACAGAGGATGAGAAAGCGGTTACGCTGCGCGTACTCTTCGGATCGCCTGAAGTTAATTTGAACTAGCTACTTTTTTTGCAGGTCGAAATAGATGATTGTGTTCGGGATGATAGAGACGCGATCGCGTGGTTACGGCTTGCTGAAGTGCGGGACTAATTAGATATAAAGTCGTCCGAATTAAATCGTTATCTCTCGTTACCTGTGCCATTTCTGATAGAGGTACAACCCAAATTTGCTCGTCCTGCCAGCCGACGCGATAGCAAACAGCAACGGGAGTATCCGCAGAGTAATGTTGCAGCAGCTTGTCCTGTGCCTTTTCTATGTGATGGGCAGCTAAATAAAGGCAGAGGCTAGCTTTATGTGCTGCTAGGGAGGCTAATTCTTCCGCTTCGGGGACGGCAGAAGCTTTACCGCTAATACGGGTCAGAATAATGGTTTGGACTAATTCGGGAATTGTTAGCTCGGTACTGAGTTTGGCAGCAGCAGCCTGAAATGCACTAATTCCTGGGATTAATTCAAAGGGAATGTCTGCTTCCGTAAACGCCTGCATCTGTTCGCCGATCGCACTATATAGGGTTAAGTCTCCAGAGTGTAAACGCACTACTGATTTACCTTCTCTGACTCTGGCGATCGCCAAAGGGATAATCTGTTCGAGGGTCTTATTTCCCGTCGCGACGAGTTCGGCATCGGTGCGAACATCCTGAAGAATCTGTTTGGGGACGAGAGAATCTGCATAGAGAATCACATCTGCCTGAGCCAGGATTTTATAGGCTTTGAGGGTTAGTAATTCTGGATCTCCTGGTCCTGCACCAATAATATATACCGCAGGTTTGAGAGCAGTCTGAGTTAAGTTCATGAAGTGATAAAAATGAGATGAAATAGTCGGGAGCTTGATTATGATTTGTAGTTAGCTGGCTTTTGATCCTGGGAGCGAGAAATAACGTCTGGTAGAGGCTTTTTCAAGATATATAGCCATGCAAGTATCAATGTACCCAAGGCGATCGCTATCAGACTGACAATCTGGGCGATTCTTAATGGTCCAATCATCAGACTGTCGGTACGTAACCATTCGATCCAAACCCGACCTAAGCTGTAGCCAATCAAATATATCGCTGCGATAGTACCTGTTTTTAGCTGATTACCTCTTTTTAAACCCCAGAAAAACAGCCATAGCAGTAGAGCAAATACCCCTAAATTCCACAGGGATTCATACAAGAAAGTTGGATGAAAGTACTCAGAGTCAATGAGCTGATAGGGACGGTATTGAGGAGCAATAAACAGTTTCCAGGGCAAATCTGTTGGCTTACCGAAAGCTTCGGAATTAAAGAAATTACCCCAACGACCGATCGCCTGACCCAGAATTAAGGAGGGAGCGACGAGGTCTAATAGCTGCCATAGAGAAATACGGTTGATCCTCGCAAAAATAATAGTGGCGATCGTGCCACCAATAATTGCGCCGTGGATTGCAATTCCACCCTCCCAAACAGCTAACATATGCCACCAGGGACGCCGAACATACTGCTGCCATTGAAAAGCAACATAGTAGAGTCTTGCGCAGGGAATAGCCCCAATCACTAGCCAAATCGCTAAATCGCCTAGTAATTCTGGATCTACTTGCCGAGCTTTGGCAAGCCGTTGCGAGAGAGTGACCCCTAACAATACAGCCGTAGCAATTAGCAAACCATACCAACGAAGCACAATTGGACCAACCTCGAAAATAATTGGACCAGGAGACTGAAACTGAAACGCAAAAATCATATCCGTGTATGTTGGCAAGATGCAGTTTTGGCTAGTATATTTGTAGGATCATTATCCCAGGTTTATTAATCTAAATATATTAGTTCTTTATTAAACTCTATTTAATTGCTTGGGCATCGGAGAAGTCAGGAATTTCGACTAATCTTAGATACCCTTTAAAAAAATAGGGCACAATCCCCCAGGTTACGTCTAAGACATCTTTATCCATTCTAAAAGCAAGATCTCTCAACGTTCTTTTGCCGTTGAGTAACCGAGACATATTACTCACAATAAAATCTGGTAGCTGCTGCTGTAGGTCATGATTCTGATGCAGCAGAGGTGCATGATGGGGAGAGCAGGAGGCTAAACCCTTACTACCCCAGCTTGACCAGGCTGTTTGGGATTTAAACAATGCCTGTTCGAGGTTTATGAATGCTAGAGACAAATTAAAGCCAGCCTTCAGTAAATAGTGGGAGGAGGTGCTGGCGATCGCATAGTCGAGACTGCTATTGTATTCTCTTTGTAATAAATCGAAGAAAATTTCTTGAGTTCTGTTTTCAATGAGTGCTTTTGCCTGCTGCCGTTTGACTCCTTTTCTCTGCAGTAAAATATTGAGTAAACAGTAGTGAAGCGAGCGCATTTCAGGATGCTCTCGTAAAACCACAATTCCAGTATTAACCCCAGGACAATAGTGTTTGAAGTTTCGACGCCAGGAGCGATTGGGATGAGCTCCTCCTTCTGTCCAGAGATATGTTCCCTGGTTAAAAAACATTTCCCATATCTGCTGCTTACTCTGGGAGGTAATGGTCAAAACGCCAGTGAATTTCTGCCGATGCAGAGAAATAAGCTGTTCTCCTAGTTTGCTATTTGCACTCATTAAATTTAAACCAAGTTCGCAAAATTTTCTTACCTTACAAATTAACTATTGAGACTTAGCTGCCTAATTTCCAAGAGCTGATTTGGTTTATTGTCTATCAAGCACCCTTTTTAACACAGTCAATCCTAGAACGCCTAAGATGAATTTGTATATTGTTAATACAACGGCTAAATACGGTTGGATATTATCTAGTTCTGCTGGTCACATAAACGCTGCGAATCCTGATACGATCTTTAAATATCAATAAATTTAGGCTCATCAGCAATTTAACTTTGGACAACTTGGGCAGACTATATTTAGTTGGGACTCCGATTGGAAATTTAGAAGATATTACCCTGCGTGCAGTTCGTATTCTTAAAGAAGTAGATTTGATTGCAGCTGAAGATACTCGTCATACTGGTAAATTGTTACAGCACCTGGCGGTATCAACTCCTCAAATTAGCTATAACGAACATAATCATAAATCGCGGGTAGGCGAGCTAATCGATCGCCTACAGCAAGGAGATAGCTTAGCTTTAGTTACTGATGCGGGAATGCCGAGCATTTCTGATCCTGGAGTAGAATTAGTCCGAGCTGCGATCGCTCATAATCTTACCGTTATTCCTATTCCTGGTGGTACAGCGGTAATTAGCGCCTTGGCTGCATCGGGTTTGGCTACCGACAGATTTGCCTTTGAAGGATTTTTACCTCAAAAAGCTAGCGATCGCACTGCTCGATTAGAATTGTTCCGCAGTGAGACAAGAACAGTAGTTTTATATGAAGCCCCCCACCGTCTTGTAAGAACCTTGCAGGATTTGGTGACTGTGGTGGGAGAGACAAGAGAGATTGTGTTAGCCAGAGAATTAACTAAGATCCATGAGGAGTTTTGGCGCGGTCAGATCCAAGCTGCGATCGCTATGTACACTAATGAGCGCCAGCCAAAGGGGGAATATACCATAGTCTTACAAGGTGCAGCAGAAACCAGTTTAATTACTTCTGAGGCGGAATTGAAACAAGAGTTCAAGCAGTTATTAAATCAAGGCATGACGCGATCGCAAGCCAGTCGTCAACTGTCTAAGCTGACATCTTTATCTAGGCGAGAAATATATCAGTTGGATTTGGATGATTAGTTGGATAGTTGGTAGTGGTTGGTGGTTGGTGGTTAGTGGATAGTGGGTAGTAGGTAGTGGGTAGTAGGTAGTGGGTAGTGGTTAGAGAAATGGTTTTTGATGCGGAATCTTACTGGTTAGTTAATGCACATGTTCCTAAATGTTTGCTCGATCTAGATAATTCTATTTTGCAAACAAAAGAAGGTTTATGCCTGGTAGATCTAAAGGTTAGTCAGGGCAATATTGTTGAGGTTGTTAGTGCAAATACGATCAAGCCAGATCTTTGTAGTTTGGATCTAAAAAAGCAGATTGTGCTTCCCTGTCTGGTAGACGTGCATACTCATTTAGATAAAGGACACATTTGGGAGCGATCGCCAAATATCGACGGCACTTTTGAGATGGCTTTGAGTCGCGCGATCGCCGATAGCGAGAAGTATTGGCAAGCGGAAGATGTTTATCGGCGCATGGAGTTTGGACTCAAGTGCAGCTACGCCCATGGCACTCAGGCAATCCGTACTCACATAGACTCCCGTGGCAAACAGGCTGAGATTAGTTTAGAGGTATTTCAAAGTTTGCAATCGGCTTGGCAAGATAAGATTACTCTTCAGGCGGTTAGCTTAGTTAGCTTGGACTATTATCAAACTTCAGCAGGCATAGCTTTAGCCAATCAAATTGCGGAGACTAAAGGCATCTTGGGGGGTGTTGGTTGGCAAAACCCTGATTTGGAAAGTCAGCTAGATACTATTTTTAGTTTGGCGCAAGAACGGAACTTAGATCTAGACCTACACGTTGATGAAAATGGCGATCGCGATTCAATCTGTCTGCAAAAAGTAGCGGAAGCAGCAATACGTCATAGCTTCACCAATCAAATCACCTGTGGACACTGCTGTAGTTTGGCGGTTCAGCCTCCAGAAGTAGTCAATAAAACGATCGCCTTAGCTAGACAGGCAAAGATCGCCGTAGTTAGCTTACCAATGTGCAATTTATATTTGCAGGATCGTCAAAGTAATCAAACTCCTATTTGGCGTGGTGTTACCAGAGTCCATGAACTACAGCAGCAGGGTATCCCCATCGCTTTTGCTAGCGATAACTGTCGCGATCCTTTCTTTGGTTTTGGCGATCATGATGTCCTAGAAGTATTCGAGCAAGCGGTGAGAATTGCTCATTTAGACACGCCATATGCGAACTGGATTGAGAGTGTAACGCATACTCCCGCAAAGATTATGGGTTTGGGCTCAGGAAAGCTGATCTCAGGCAAACCAGCGGACTTAATTATCTTTTCCGCCCGTTACTTTAGTGAACTATTATCGCGATCGCAACATGACCGCATTGTTATTCGTCAGGGTAAAAAGATTAGTAATCAATTGCCTGACTACAGCGAGTTAGATGACTTGATAAATCAATAAATTGATCAAAGAACTTGCTCTGAAGAACTTGAACCCTTGTCTGTTCAATTGGGATAAAACACAAAAAGAGTGCATCCTAACTCGGATTGAGGAACATGACTCGATCCTTGTGGATAGTGAATAAACGTTCCCGCCTCATAATTGCGATCGCCATCTTGAAAAACACCACTAACGACAAAAATTTCTTCCGAACTAGTTTTGTGAACATCCACACCCTGCCATTTCCCCCCAGGTTCAATTGTTACTACTACAGCCTTGTTTTTATCCCCTTGCCAGACTGAAGCTGCTTTTATTCCAGGGAATATTTCTGCTACTGGTTGCGATCTCCAGTGGGCATAAACTACTTGGTCTGTTTGCTGGCGATCGCTCATAGATTTTATCGGTAATAAAACGAGTGTGATTTCTACCAAAATCTTAAAATCTGCTCTGTTATTTGTAAATATAGTAAAAATACAGTTTTAATTCATTTTTACTGATACTAAACTCGATTTATGGAATTCAAGCATCTGCAAACTTTTCAAACCATCATTAAAACGGGCAGTTTTTCTGGTGCAGCCGATCGGCTTCAATATGCTCAATCGACTATTACTTTGCATATTCAACAGTTGGAATCAGAATTAGGAGTTAAACTTTTTGCTCGTCGCGGTCAGAAAATAGAGGTGACGAAAGCCGGAGAAACACTAAGCGCTCATGCCAGCTTCTTATTACATCGTGCTGAAATATTGCAGCGAGAAATGACAGAATTAGTGATCGGCGAAACAGGTCATTTGCGAATCGGGGCGATCGAGCCTGTTGCCAGCCTAAAGCTACCTAGCTTACTGGCTTCCTTCTGTCACAAATATCCCCATATACGTCTGACCCTGGAAACTGGCGTCACAAAAGTCATCAGTGAACGAGTTACCACAGGCAAATTAGACTTAGCGATCTGTTCTCCACCCGATGTCAGTTTGGGACTGAGTTTTAGTCGGCTGTTTAATGATTCGATGGCGCTACTGATTCCCAGTAGAAACTATCTGAGTAATAAAGCGATCGTCGAAGTAATCGACCTAGAAAAAGAACGTTTATTGGTTACAGAAACAAACTGTCCCTATCGACAGGTATTTGAAAAAGAGGTTTTTACCCGTGGTGTCAATCCCGATCTGGGCATAGAAATTATGAGCCTTCAGGTTTTGCAAGGCATGGTGCAATCGGGTTTGGGAATCGGCGTGATGCCGATTGGCGTAATCACTCCCCCACCAGAAAATACAGTTGTGAGAAACTTACACGAAGTAAATTTAGAATTGCCCGTTGGGATAGCGACTTCATCTACGGACAGAATACCAGGATTGGCTTTCGATGTCTTGCTTCAAGCTTTGAAAAACGGTTTAAGGGCTTAAAATCTAAAAGTAATAGATTTAAACTGGTTTACTGATTGGCTCTACATTTGCAACATCAATCTAATCTCTGACTTATGCTACTCCAGGAAAACGACGATACTTGAGCATAAAGCCCAAAATTGAGAAGAGGATAATTGCTGCTGCACCAATGCCAACTGGACTTGGAAGCCAAAATACGGCTTCAATATGATTAATTTCTCCTGGCTGGAGCTGCCATACCAGAGTTTTACCAGCCTCCTTGACTGGCTGCAAGGCATCACGATTAGAAACGCTGTGAGCAATCCAGGGGGTAGTTAACTGAAACTCTAAGTCGGCTACGGAGTTGCGATCAATAGTAATTTTATCTTGACGGTCTAGGGTTTTTAAAGCCCGCAGATCGATCGCCAGATCGAGACTATTTCTTTCGACAAAAACTAAATTATTTTGCTGTATGGCTACCTGAGAATTCAACTTAACTAGCTCTCTTTGCTCAATTGGAATCGTCGCATTGGGAGTCACGTTGGTTTGGAATAGCTGATTGAACTTTTCGGCTAATTCTGCACCATTACCAAAGGGAATAGTCAGTAAAACTTCTTGGGAACTAAGCTTTTCCACCTTGCCTTCTAGTCTACGCGATCGCTTTTCTAAACTTCTCAACCATTTTCTCGTGTCATCAGGGGCGAGGTTAGTTAGCTGATCGCTAATCTTGACGTGCTGGGTAATTTCCCCGCTATAGGGAGTTGCAAAATTAACTCCCACATCATATTTCACACAGCCCGTTAACAACGTAGCCAAACAAAGCACCAGGGGCAACAAAAATCGCATAACCTTTCTATTTTTCATGATTAGTTATTTATTACTTAGATGGACTACGTTGTTGAAGTATTGTTGTTAGCTATCAGCTTTTGATCGACATCATTTGACGTTCATTGTCCTTGCCTTAATGTTGATGCCCATCTGACGATTGATAGACGATTGATAAATTACTCGCCCTTTAACCTTTTCCCATTAACCTTTTCCCTCTCACATAGCTGGCTAATTACAAATTACACGACCAGTTAAATCTACTGTCTAGCTGCAACTCCTAAGCCTGCAAAGAGAATGTGCGGTACATACGAACCACTGCCGACCCATTCCGCGCGATCGCTTAAATCGACAAGATCGCTAAAGGCTTCAAAAATATTGCCTGCCACCATTGTATCTTTGACCCTGCCGACAATTTTGCCCTGTTCGACTTTGTAACCCAGATCTAAATTGACCGAAAACTCTCCAGCCAGCACGTTAGACTGTCCTGCACCCATAACCTGATCGACAATAATGCCTTCTGACATACCTGCAATCAAATCTTCAACAGATGTTTGACCAGGAGCAATACAAACGTTAGCTAGACTGGGGCTAGGACGAGAAATCCCGCCTCGAAAACCATTGCCACTAGATTCTATCCCTCTGCGAGCAGCCCAGCGTCTATCCCAATAAAACTGCTTAACCACACCGCGATCGATCAAATGCTTTTTGCTGGTGGGGACACCCTCATCATCAAATTCACAGGCGGATATACCAATTGTTGGATCTTCAAAGACAGAAATACGCTCATCGGCAATCTTTTCCCCCACCTTATCTGTGAGAGGAGAAGCTTTTTGGACAACGGATTGACCCGAAAAAATAGTGCCAAACATTCTGCCCAAGGTGCTACTAACGGCACTAGGAGTAAACAGTACGGGATAAGTCCCGCTGCTAATACTGGCTTTACCTTCAGCACGCTGATATTTAGTAATTAGCTTCTGCAAAATTGCCTGGTAGTCGGGCTGGCGATCGCGAGTTACCTCGTAAGCATAAGCCTGTAAAAAATCTTCGCCTCTAACCAAATTCCCAGAGATAACGGCACTGAGACTCTGACTATTCTGCTCAGTGTAAACGTTCGTCGTCGTAGCTAATTTTGCCTGACTTGTACCGCTGTGAAAACTGACATCAACTAGAATTTCAGGATTATATTCATGTACTTTGGCAATTAAATCCTCTCCCACACCAACTAAATTTTCAGTTGTCGGTGGCTGGTATTCACTTTTAGACTCAACAGAATTAACGTTCTGCGTAAATTCAAACTCGACCGGATCGCCAATTTCTGCCGTAGCGATCGCTGCATCAACTAAATCTTCTAACCGCGTTAGATCCGTCGAACTTGCAAAACCCAGCTTACCATCTGCAATTACTCTAAGAGCAATTCCTTCTGATGCTTTAGTTTCCAATGACTTTAAACGATTGTTGCCAAACTCAATCGGCGTATCCTGACTGGCAACATAAAAAGCTTCCGCCTCAATTCCTTTCTTCTTCGCCAGGTCAATTACCTGTTCGACTGTCTGTTCGTTCAATCCTCTTGCTCCTCTTTTTTATAGCTTTAAGCTCTAGGCTCTAGGCTCTAGGCTTTTTGTACTCAATATTAAAGGTTAGAAAACCTAGAAGTAGAAAGCAAGATTGATCTCTTACCTCTTACCTCTTACCTCTTACCTCTTACCTCTTACCTCTTACCTCTTACCTCTTACCTCTTACCTCTTACCTCTTAC
>JBCBEA010000019.1:0-17390 GCA_038529195.1 Cyanobacteria bacterium J06600_6 | reverse complement strand
CAACTACATTTCACCAATTTTGGTTGTAGTTGCGCTAATTATCATCAAGAGCAAATTACTAACTTCTAGTTTGGCTGCTCTTAACTTTGCTGTTTTTAGCAAAACTGGACTCAGAAGATATTTTCCGAAGTAAGGAAACTTTTCACCTGCTGATATAGTTCCATTGGTTAATTTATCAAACTTAAACCAAGCCTAATTGATGCTAAATAATTTTTTGACAGAATCAACCTGTAAATCTAAAGAGGTCGTCAATTTGGGATGTAGTTAATAGATTTGCTTCTGCAAGGCAACTGCATAAAGGAGTGTCTAGAGAACAAGAAGACTGAATTTTGATTAATTCTTGGTAATCTAGCCATTTTTTATCTATTATTTTATTAATCAAATCTTGATATTTAAAAGAATTAACACAGGTTATAAATTCTCCTTCATGAAACTATAGTTTAAATACAATCAGATGTTAATTACCAAAAAGCCATTTTTAAAAGAACTAAAGACCATTAGAAAACTCAGAAAAATTAGCTGTGATATAAAACTCTAAAACAATAAATATATGTACTGAGAATAATTTAAAATTACGGTTTGCATAACAGGTAGCATTGATAAAATTTCCAATAACACTTAATACAAAAAGCTAAAACTAATATCTCGCGCCATCTTGAGAATGACCATAAATAAAAAAACGATCGCCCTCTATTAAAGAAAGCGATCGCAAGATTGAAATTCAATTGAAACTTAAGCCACGCTAAAGACAATTACAAAGCCTAAGACTGCACCAAAGACAATCAGGGCATAAAATTGGGCGCGACCATTTTCGAGGTATTTTAGCCCTTCGCCACTAAGTACGGCAGCCAGACCAGTAAGGTTTACGGCACCATCAACAACGCGGTAATCAACCTCCATAATTTGGCGAGCGATACGACGTATACCCGTTACAAACACTTTGTTAAAGAGGTCGTCTAAGTACCATTTGTTGAGAGAGAAGCGATATAAAGTTGGTACTTTATTGACAATGCTGCTGGGATCGATGTTTTTAGTGCGATACATTAACAGGGCGACAATGATTCCCGTAACGGCGATCGCTACTGACAAGCCAGCCATGGTGTAAAACTCTTGGAAATCAAAAGCACCAGCCTCGGCAACAATCTCGCCAGGAGCATGAATAAACTCTTCAAAATAGTTGTCCCAAGGACGACCCAACAGACCAATTAAGGTGGAGGGAACAGCCAATACTAACAGCGGTAGCGCCATGGTCAGAGGAGATTCATGGGGGTATTCACTATGACCATGCTCTTCTCCAACATCACTAGCACCAGGACCAAAGGCTAAACCAGCTTCGGTCATAATTTCTTGCTTGATTGCAGCATCATTACCGCGAAACTCACCTTCAAAAGTCATGAAGTACATGCGGAACATATAGAAAGCAGTTAGACCAGCCGTTAGCCAGCCAACAAACCAGAGAGCTGTATTGGCTTCAAATGCCTGACCCAAAATCTCATCTTTTGACCAGAAACCAGCAAAGGGAGGAATACCACAGATAGCTAAGTTGCCAATGAAGAAAGCCCCTGCGGTAATCGGCATATATTTTCTTAAACCACCCATTAACCGCATGTCCTGTGCCAAAGTAGGATTATGCCCGACGACTTCTTCCATGCCGTGAATTACCGAACCAGAACAGAGGAATAGCATTGCTTTGAAGTAGGCGTGAGTTCCCAAGTGAAATAAACCAGCACTATAAGAACCAATACCCATTGCCATCACCATGTAACCAAGCTGGGAAACAGTAGAGTAAGCTAGACCTTTTTTAATATCATTTTGGGTTAGAGCAATACTCGCACCGAGAAAGGCGGTAAATGCACCTGTCCAGGCGATCAAAGTCATCGCATCAGGTACATTTTCAAACACGGGATACATCCGCGCAATTAAAAATACCCCAGCAGCAACCATTGTCGCAGCGTGAATTAGTGCCGAGATGGGCGTAGGACCTTCCATTGCGTCTGGAAGCCATACGTGGAGGGGGAACTGTGCAGATTTAGCTGCTGGACCAAGAAATACTAGAATCGCAAACAGAGTCGCGAGAAAGGCGCTGATTGCCCCCGTCGAGACAAGCTCTCCTAGACGTTCGCCCATTACGCCAAACTCAAAACTACCAGTTGCCCAGTAGAGTCCAAGCATGCCGAGTAACAGCCCAAAGTCGCCCACGCGGTTAGTCACAAATGCCTTTTGGCAGGCATCCGCTGCGGGTTGGCGATCATACCAAAAACCAATTAGGAGGTAGGAACACATCCCGACTAATTCCCAAAAGATGTAAATCTGGACGAGGTTGGGGCTAATTACTAGTCCGAGCATGGAAGAGCTAAAAATGCTCAAGTAGGCGTAAAACCTCACATAGCCAGGATCGTGAGACATATAGCCATCGGTGTAGATCATCACCAAAAATGCCACAGTGGTAACAATTACCAGCATCATGGCGCTGAGATGGTCGATGGTATAGCCCATTGAAAGATGGAAATCTCCCGCCGAAGCCCATTCAATTGTGCGAGTAACGGCTTCATGTCCGTGAATCTGACTCCAGAGAATGGCAAAAGACATCACCATGGTTGCGCCAATAATCGAAACGATAAAGACAGATACAATCTGACGCAGATTATTAGTCGCCTTGTTGACCGAAATTAAACCAATTCCCACAATCATTGCCCCTAATAAAGGCAAAACGGGAATTAGCCAAGCATATTGATAGAGCGGTTCCATGTTTATATCTAAATATAAAGTGCTTAACTACAAGTCATGATTAACGCTAATCATTGTGACATACGCCATTACTTAAGGATCTGTTTAGAGACAGAGATTCTTAAATTTGAACGCAATTACTCATTTGAATCTGCTCGTAGAATACATTTACTCTGCAAAATACGATATCGATCATCTTGAAATACAGTACAGGTAGACTGTAAGGATGCGATCGCTGATTCTTTTCCCTGTTTTAGCTGTTGGATTACCTGTTGAGTAATTGGTTGCTGATCTGTTAACCAGCGATTGCCAGCTAGATATTCGACCTCAAAACTAGATTTGTCAATTAGCCAAAGATCGACTCCATAATTTTTGATAAAGCCTTGAGCCTTAGAGAAATCGGGAGTGTATTGTGCGGAGATTAGATCAAAAATTCGCTGTCTCAGAGGTTGAAAATAGCCCATGTGGTAGGGAATTGCATGTTCTCGGCTAGACAATACCGAACGATTACTAAAGCTGCCAATATTGTCAGCCTCTTTGGTTAGGGAAGCGATTAAAGTATCCTTGGGCTGCTGTTTGAGAAATTCGTATAGTTCAGGATGTTTACCCTTGACATAGCCAGTATCAAGAAAAGATTTTTGACTAAGGGGATAGCCTAAAAGCAGGATCATGAGCAAGACGGTAGCGGATGAAGCCGTCAGTGACTTGACTCGACTAGAAGATTGATTTAACGCCCAACTTAAGATTGTCTCTAATAGAATTATCAAAGTCATAGCAGCAGCAATAACGATAGCTACCCTGAGAGTGCGAGCTATGTAGCGACTGGGTAGATAGAGTTTGAACAATACTGCGTGAGCAATGCAAAACCAGCCGAAAGAAGCGAGCAACAAGTCTCTTAGATAAGAAATTTTAGGGCTGATTTGCTTGAGTAGACTAAAACGCTGGGGAAATTTATACAGCAAGGGTAGAAATAGTCCTATGACGGCAAGATCGGGGACAAATGCCTGATAGAGTCTTAATCCTGTACGTCTGCCACTAACCCAATACTCCCAAAGATTATCGTCAAAAAAAGCTGTTCTGCCACCCTTGGCAAACTGAGGTATGTTTTTCGCCTGTTCGAGAGTAACTGTTGGTCCATATTCACCAGAGGCTAGAGCATAAGGTAGAAGTAGGAGAAAAGACACTGTTAAACCAACGCCACTAAATAGCAAAACTCGCCTATCTAAATTCAAACGAGGAATAAAGTTTTTGACCTGCCATAGCTGCAAAAACAAAGCACCAGCAAAAATCAGGACTGTAGGGGGATAAAAGATAGCAGCCAGCCCAATTGTGATACAAACACCGAGTAAAGACTGCTCTAACCAAAAATAGAGAAAAACAAAATAGAGGGGATAGACAAAATCTTTCGCCGTACCAGAAATAACGCCTCTTTGCGCCCAAACATTCTGACTAAACATTAAAGCAGTAACAAATGCTCCAAAGGGAATTGGCAAAAGTTTGAGGCTAACTGCAAAAGAAAATACTGTAATAATTAGCCCTAGTATGGCAGGTAAAAACTTATTAAATAATTGCGGTTCAATCCCCAAACTTGCTATTACTCGATAGAGAGTTTTAACTCCCCAGGGAGACACCGACTCATAATAATCCGCAATTAAATCGTTCTGAAATAATTCGGGGTCGATAAAACGACTCATCCAAAAAATGTGTTGGCGAGCATCATCTTGAATTACATAGTCAGTTTCAAAAGCCAGTCTTAACGCCAGTAAACCATAAATTACCGTAAAGAATAGAGCTAAAGCCAACCAGCAAAGCGATCGCCTTGTGTATAGTTTAGTTTCAGTCGCCAACAGAAATTTAGATATTTTTGCGATCGACATTTTAAGATAAGTAAGTTTAACGTCGAACATAGTAACGCGTTTCCGCTGCGATTCTTGCCGTTACTAAATATCTAATACTCCCTATTGCCAGAAGCTGATGTCACAAGAACCTTTACCAACCTTTTCCCTGGTTATTCCTGTCTATAACGAAGAAGATGCGATCGCAGGCACTGTCACTCAGCTACACCAAATTTTGCAGTCCTATCAATACGAAATCATTGTTGTTAACGATGGTTCAACCGATAACACATCTCAAGTATTGGCTTCCGTGACGAACATCAAGCTAATCGAACATAACCACAATCGTGGTTATGGTGCTGCACTCAAAACTGGCATCAGACAGGCTCAATATCCCCTAATTGTGATTACAGACGCAGACGGAACTTATCCTAACGAACGTATTCCCGACCTCTTAGAGCTATCAAAAAAAGCGGATATGGTAGTCGGTTCGCGGACTGGTAAGAACGTCACCTACTCAACCCTACGTAAAATTCCCAAATGGTTTTTGGTGCGCTTTGCTCAATGGGTGACAAAAACAAAAATTCCCGATCTCAACAGTGGCTTGCGGGTCTTCCATCGAGATATTTTAGTGAAGTTTGTTCCCGTCTTGCCGAATACTTTTAGCTTCACCACAACGATTACGATCGCCATGCTGACGAACAATTACATCGTGCATTATGAGCCGATTGACTATTTTCATCGAGTCGGAAAAAGCAAGATTAAGCCAATTCGCGATACTCTCCGTTTTGTGCAGTTAATTTTGCGTATGGGCGTCTATTTTGCACCATTAAGAATCTTTCTGCCCGTAGCTGGCTTATTTTCTCTTGGCTGTTTAGGATCTTTGTTTAACGATCTGTTTATCGAGCAGGATCTAACCGAATCAACTTTGATTTTGTTTGTCGCCGCAATTCAAGTCGGCATGTTTGCTCTTCTAGCCGATATGATTGATCGCCGTAGCGCCAGATTTTAATAACTGTTGACTGTTAACTGTTGACTGTTGACTGAAAAATATTCGGTAATTCCCCATCACCTTAAAATTATTAGTTGAATTAAGATCTAGATAATTAAGCAAGCATAGACTAGCAATATCGATTTAATTTAAACACATGAGTAACACAAGCAATTTTAGAAAAGCAATGCAGGAGGTTCAGGGACAGTCAGTCTTGGGACCAAATGTAATTCCTAACGCCCTACCCTATTTGGGAGGTGGTCTGGTTTTAACCGCCTTAGGAACATACGGTGGTTTGGGCGTAATCGCTTCTCGTCCAGACTTATTTATGCCCACCTTTATTGGCGCAATGATCGCTGAGCTAGTTCTATTTTTCATAGCTCGCGGAGTCGCACAAAATGGGAACAACAGTACAGCCTTACCTTTACTGGCTTTATATAGTCTTTTATCTGGCTATACCCTCAGCGGAATCGTTTATCTCGCTCTGAGTAATTCGGGAGTAGGTATTCAAGGTGTAGGAATTGCAGCTTTGGGCTGTGGCGCAACATTTATTGTCGGGCGTAAAATTGGCTCAAATCTCTCTGAAGAGGATGGTTTGGCTTTAGCTCAAACAGTACGTTTGGGAGTCACGGCACTGTTGGTCGTCTTAGTCGGACAATTACTCTTCTCATTCTTTGGCATCTACACTCCCAGCTGGTTAGAAGTAGCTATATCTGGGATTGGAGTGGCTCTATTTGCAGGAGTTGCCGTAGTAGATTTTTATATTTTGCCCCGCACCTACACAGACGAGCAATATTTACCTGCTGCTCTTTCTATGTATCTAACTTACATCAATCTTTTCGTATTTATTCTTCGCTTATTGATTGCGATGAATAGTCGTGACTAGGGTTTTTTAGTTACTTCTAGCGAATTAAATTTAGTTTAATTTTGAGAGGCTTCTTGCGATCGCAGGGAGTCTTTTTTTACAGATTAGCGATCGCATTTCGAGACAGCTTAGACAAATAGTTTTCACCTATAATACTTAGAGTATCAATTTCTGCGGAATTTTAACCGCTTACACAATGAAACTAACGTTACTTATGGTAAGTCAGCAGGCTTCAGGAGGAGATGCAGTATGAAACATTTAATCCCGACCTCCTGAATTTAAAGGCTACCCTAGCCGTTGTTAAAAGAATAAAAAACGATCGCGCTTACCGAGATCGATACAACCTCTTTTTTATCGAAGGTGTCCGCAATTTTGTTCGTTTAGCGGATAACAAATTTAAGTTTGCCGTCATTTTATATAGCGAAAAGCTATTGATAGCGCCCCTAGCTCGCAAACTTGTACGTCAGTTACGTCGTTCGGGTATAACGACAATCAAACTAACTCCTGAACAGTATCGCCATATTTCTAGCTATCCTCGCGCATCTGGCGTTGCAGCAGTTGCCTACCAGCACTGGAGTGAGTTAAATAACATAAGTCCCTGTCATAATCATTGCTGGGTTGTCTTGGAAAAAGTCAACTCGCCAGGAAATTTGGGTGCGTTGATCCGCACTTCTGAAGCAGTTAGTGGCGGTGGTTTTATTTTACTGGGGAAATCCATCGACCCGTTCGATCCCAATGTCATTCGAGCGACTATGGGCGCGTTATTTGAACAAAATATTATTCGCACCAAACATGGCACTTTTAAACGTTGGCTCGGTCGCCGTCAGTATTCCTTAATTGGCGTCTCTCCTGATGGCAAAGAAAACTTTCATCAGTTCAAATTTCCCGATCAAACCCTGTTGTTTTTAGGCGAAGAAAAAAAGGGACTAACATCCCAACAAAGAGAATTGTGCCAAGATTTGGTCAGTATTCCTATGACGGGGAAAGCTGATTCTTTAAATGTGGCGATCGCAGGGAGCTTATTACTATACGAAGTTCATCGTCAGAATTACGGTTGAGGCTAATTTTATTCTGGAAATACTGATTAGCGATCGCTTGTTATTTGAGTCGGGCGATCGCTTTTTCATTTAGCTAACTTGGCTGCAGCTTCCGCAATTCCGCTTAAAACACCGGCGACTTTTGCTAAAGGTTCATCACAGCCCGAAATATTATGGCGTTGCTGGAGATATGCAGGGGAATTATAGATAATTTGGGTTTGTTGCTGATCATCCTCTGTAACTAGGAATTTTTGGGGTAGGTCGATCGCTGTAGTTGCGGAACAGTTCATTAAAGGCGTACCAACCTTAGGATTGCCAAAAATAATTAATTGAGTTGGCTGTAACTCTAATTCTGCTTGTTTGGCATTAGCACTGTGATCGATACGAGTAAACATAGTTAAACCCTTGTCTGCAATAATTTCTTCGAGGCGATCGCCTGTTTCCGCAACGCTATAGATACTCTCAACAGTTACTAATCCGCGATCGGCTTCTCGTTCGGCGATCGCCACTGACTCAACCTCCACAGGGTTATCTGGTGTGGCTTGAGACCGACTACAGCCTCCTACGAAAACAAACAGAGAAAGTAGTGAAAACTTTAGTGAATTATTCATAAGAGCTAGAGTTATTATTGATTACAAAGTCAAATAATTTCTTTTCCACTATAGAGTTATTCCACCATACAGGTGGCTAAAGCTTTTGTCCGCAGCGATATCAGTTAAGCTTGAAACTTCTGCCCTCTTCTTACGAAGTTTGCTCAACGGGGACAAAGGCTTTAGCCGCATCTGACCCCCGCAACGCACGCGAAGCTAATCCTTAGGGCAACTTCGCGCTGCCTTCTGCCCTCTGCCTTCTAATCTAATTACGTTATTGCCTAAAGAGGAAACTCCATGCCTAACTTAGAAGAAAAGTTACCGTCTTGTTTAAGATTGGCATCTAGATTAATCGAACCTAATCCAGTCTTAGCTTTCCAAAAAGCGCTACCGCTAGTGAAATGAGTCTGGCGATCGAGATTTGCTTTGACCCCAACTGTGCCTAAGATCGATTTTGCACCCAGTTTGACACTACCCCCAGTGAAGGTATTATCGCGATCAAACTTGCCACTTATGCCAATATTTGAGCCAAATAAAAGATTGGTGTTCCAAGAAGCATTTGCGCCACTGAACTGTCTGTCACGATCTAGTTTAATCTTGGCTTTAAAAGCACCAATAACTGCCTTAGAGCTAATTTGGACATTACCACCTGTAAATTTAGTTTCGTGGTCAAAATTCCCCTTGATGGCAAAGGTAGCAATCTTTGATTTGGCATTCCACGCTGCATTCCCGCCACTAAAATTGGTTTGGCGATCAAAGTTCCCCTTAACCGAGACTGTCCCCACTCTAGTTTGAGCATTCCAGGCTGTGTTCGCACCACTAAAATTGGTTTGGCGATCAAAGTTACCTTTAACGGAAACGGTACCTAGTTTAGTTTGGGCATTCCAAGCAGCATTTCCCCCAGTAAAAACAATTTCCTCATTAAAATTACCCTTAACTGCTATGGATCCTAAGGAGGTGTCTGCTTCCCAGCCAGTCACAGTTTTAATCGGCTTGATTTGATTATCCAGGTCAACTGCGAGATTCACCGAGCCGAAAATTACGGAGTGAGAAAGAGAGGCTTTGCCTTTCGTCAAGTGTGCAGCAGAATCAAACTTACCATCGAATCCAATTGAGCCTAATTTGTTTTTACCTTGCCAGGAAGCTGTTCCCGCTTTAAAAATTGCCGAACCCAAATCTAAATAATCTAGTTCAATCTCTTCTAGGGTCAAATACTGCGATTCTAATTGCAGGGTTGAATTGGCTAATGGAGGAATAAAAACAGCATTTTTCTGATTGGCTAAACTGATATTTGATTGCCGAACAGTAAAAATTGTTGAGCTATCGGCTGGTAATTCGGCTAAAACTGTCGTCGGTAATAAGACAATCCCTGTGACTAAATTAGTGATCGCCGTGCCGAACAATACCCTGCTTTCTGCTGTATGCATATCTTTCCCGACAGAATCTCAACAATGGAAAACTCAGATTCCTAGTTTATCTTTTTTAAAAATTAGTTGACTGCTGAAATTGGCGATCGCCTGACAGTAAAAAGACAATAAAAAAGCCCGCCGAAGCGAGCTAAATTAGGCTGTTTTAAATTAATTGTTTGTATTCAGAATTTACTGATTAACTACATCTAAATCTTCAATTGTCGAAACCTGAATTGGGCTTGTGGGAATTTCTTGAGTAAGTACAGTTTGTTGCAGGATAGGAGTGCTAGCAACAGAATTGGCACTCAAGGTAAATAGGGGATTGGATAAAATTCCCGCCAAAGAAGTAATAATTGTCGCTGCGACAATACCTATCTGTAGAGGACGCATGCCTGGCAGTTTCCAGTTGACTGTTGGATAGTTTTTGACAGACTCTGACATCTCTTGAGGTTCTTTAACTACCATCATTTTGACAACGCGGATGTAGTAGTAAATTGAGATGACGCTGGTAATTAGACCTAGTAAGACCAAGCCATATAGTCCAGCCTGCCAGCCTGCCCAAAAGAGGTAAATTTTACCAAAGAAGCCTGCCATGGGTGGAATTCCACCGAGGGAAAGCAAACAGATACTTAAGCAAAGAGTGAGTAGGGGATCTTTCTGATATAGCCCTGCGTATTCACTAATTTGATCTGTACCAGTGCGAAGAGAAAAGAGAATAATGCAGCTAAACGCTCCTAGGTTCATAAACAAGTAGATGAACAGGTAGAAGATCATGCTGGAATAGCCGTTATCTGTACCTGCAACCAAGCCAATCATAACGAAACCAGCTTGGGCAATGGAGGAGTAGGCAAGCATCCTTTTGATGCTGGTTTGAGCCAGGGCAACAACGTTACCCAAGACCATACTGAGAATTGCTAAAGCAGTAAAAATAAAGTGCCACTGTTCGGTTAATGAACCAAACGCCGTAGTTAATAAACGAATTGCCAGGGCAAAACCCGCAGCTTTTGAACCGACGGAAAGAAATGCCACAACAGGGGTAGGTGAACCTTCATAAACGTCAGGAGTCCACTGGTGAAAAGGCACTGCCGAAATTTTAAAGGCAATACCCGCAATAATAAATACGAGAGAGATCGCTAAACCAAGAGATTGAACACCATTGATGGCGACGATTTTGGTTGCAATGCTGTTCAGGTTTGTCTCTCCTCCCGACAAGCCGTAAAGCAAAGACATGCCGTAGAGAAAGATTGCCGAACTAGCAGCACCGATTAACAAATATTTGAGTGCAGCTTCGTTAGAACGAGGATCTCGCTTCATGTAGCCTGTCATCAAGTAAGAAGAGATACTCAGCATCTCTAGGGAGATGAACACCATGGTCAGCTCATTTGCCCCGCAAAGGAACATTCCACCCAAAGTAGCGGTAAGCAAAATAGCAATAAACTCAGACAAAGCCGTTCCCGACTGCTGAATATAGCGAATCGACATCGGAATTGTAACCGCTGCCGAGAGAGCAATTATGCCTCGAAAGACGATGCTGAGGTTATCTCCATTAAACGAGCCGAGAAAAGCGATCGCCTCACTGTTATTCCACTGAAAGAAAAGAGCGACAAGAGTGTTAAACAGCCCAAAAAGAGCAAGATATGGCAACCAGCGGGAGGAACTTCTCCCAAAGATTAAATCGCCAACCAGAACAGTCATAATCGTAATGATGACTATGCCTTCGGGTAAAATTGTTGCTGCATGAAGCTGAGAGGCTACAGTGCTAGAAAAATCCATAAATTTAGATACAGTCAGATATAGATACGGTTGAAAAATTGCTGTAGGAGCTATACAAAGGATTGTAACTCTCTATCCTGATTCTGTTTCAGCTTATTATGTTTTGGCTGTTTAATAAATGGAAGGTTAACTCAAGGTTAATTTTAATTGTGTTAGAAAATAAGTTAAAAGCCAGTTGCTCTCTAGTAATTGATTAGTTTAATATCTCTGTCAAATAAAAAAGATATTTGTCGTTTGAGGGAATATAACTATAGATTAGAAAAATAGAACCCAAACATCTCTATAAGAAATTCAGTATCAGCTATCCTACTGCGTTAATTCAATCTCATATGTCAACATTAGTTATTGTCGAGTCGCCCACCAAAGCCCGCACTATTCGTAATTATTTACCTTCTGGCTATCAGGTTGAAGCATCTATGGGTCACGTCCGAGATTTACCTCCCTCGGCAAAAGAAATTCCCCCCGCCTATAAAGATAAAAAGTGGGCAACCCTGGGCATCAACATAGAAGATAAGTTTCAGCCTATCTACATTGTTCCCGAAAAGAAAAAGAAGGTAGTTAAAGAATTAAAAGCAGCCTTAAAAGTAGCCGACGAGCTAATTCTGGCAACTGATGAAGACCGCGAAGGAGAAAGCATTAGCTGGCATTTGCTAGAAATTCTCAAGCCCAAAGTGCCTGTTAAGCGCATGGTATTCCATGAAATTACTAAAGAAGCAATTCAAAAGGCTTTAGAAGACTGTCGCGAGGTAGACAAAGATCTGGTTCATGCTCAAGAAACCAGACGGATCTTGGATCGCTTGGTAGGCTATACCGTTTCACCTTTACTGTGGAAAAAAATTTCTCGGGGCTTATCCGCAGGACGAGTTCAGTCAGTGGCGGTACGTTTGACCGTCCTACGAGAAAGAGAGCGCAGAGCCTTTCAGTCGGGAGGTTATTGGGATCTCAAAGCCAGTTTGGAGCAGGATGAAAAGCCTTTTGAAGCGAAGCTGATTACTCTCGATGGCAAAAAAATTGCTACGGGTAGCGACTTCGACCCCGACACAGGAAAAATTATCGAAGGGAAGGACGTTGTCTTGCTCAATGAGGCACAGGCAAACAAGTTAAAGGAGCAAATCTTTGACAAGAACTGGTTAGTTAGCAAGCGAGAAGAAAAAGGTTCGAAACGCAAGCCCTACGCTCCTTTTACCACCTCAACAATGCAAATTGACTCGAACCGTAAGTTAGGCATGTCGGCGCGGGAAACAATGAGCGTGGCGCAGAAGCTCTATGAGAAAGGTTTTATTACTTATATGCGGACAGATTCCACCCACCTGTCTACACAGGCAATTTCTGCTGCAAGAGCCTGTATTGAAAATAAATACGGTAAGGAATATCTTAGTCCTCAACCTCGTCAATATAGCACCACTAGTAAAGGCGCACAGGAAGCACACGAAGCGATTCGTCCAGCAGGCGAAACTTTTCGGACTCCCAACGAAACCAAGCTCAAAGACCGAGAGTTAAAGCTATATGATCTGATTTGGAAGCGTACCGTTGCTTGTCAAATGGCAGATGCTCGTCTGACCCAAATTGCGGTAGATGTGAGTGTTGAAAATGCTGTCTTTCGGGCTAACGGCAAGCGGATTGACTTTCCTGGCTTCTTCCGTGCCTATGTAGAAGGCTCAGATAATCCTGATGCAGCCTTGGAAAATCAGGCTATTCCTCTTCCACCCTTATCCAAGGGAGATCAGCCTGAGTGCAAAGAATTGGAGTCAATCGGACACGAAACCCAACCTCCTGCTCGTTATACAGAAGCATCTCTAGTTAAAACCCTAGAAAAAGAAGGTATTGGTCGTCCTAGTACCTATGCTACCGTTATGGGCACGATCGTCGATCGCGGTTATGTGCAGATGCGGGGTAAAGCTTTAATTCCTACATTTACAGCCTTTGCGGTTACGGCGCTGCTAGAAGAACATTTTCCCGATTTAGTTAATACGGAATTCACCTCTAAGATGGAGCAAACTCTTGATGAAATTGCCCGTGGTGGTGCAGATTGGATTCCTTATCTGAAAAAGTTTTATCAGGGTAAAACAGGTCTCAAAACTCAGATTGATGTCAAGACAGAGCAGATTGAGCCTGCAAATGCGAAGACGATTCACCTAGAAAATCTTGATGCCACCGTCCGTATTGGTAAATATGGTCCTTATATCGAAATTGTGAATGAAGATGGGGAAACCGAAACTCTAAAGGTATCTATTCCCGATGATTTGACTCCAGCAGACCTTAATCCCGAGCAAATCGAAGCTCTAATTATACAGAAGAAAAAAGGACCAGAAAAGGTTGGCTTTCACCCCGAAACAGGGGAACCTATTTACTTCAAGGTGGGTAGATATGGTCCTTATGTGCAGCTTGGGGAGAAAAGCGAAGATCTGCCTAAACCAAAAATAAGTTCTATTCCCAAAAAGGATCGTAAAACTAACGTTACTAAAGATGACGTTACTCTTGAGATGGCGGTCGGTCTATTATCTCTACCGCGCTTGTTAGGTCAGCATCCCGATACAGGAGGCAAAATCAAGGCTGCTTTAGGTCCTTTTGGTCCCTATGTGGTACACGAGTTTAAAGGACCTGAAGATACCAAACTGCAGCGAGATTATCGATCGCTAAAAAAGGAAGACGATGTTTTAACCGTCGGTTTAGAAAGAGCCTTGGAACTAATCGCTCAACCTAAACGTGGGCGTGGTGGCAGTAAGAAAACCCCCCTTCGAGAACTTGGGGTACACCCAGCGGATAAAGAACCCGTCAATATCTATAAAGGACCCTACGGCAACTATATCAAGCACGGCAAAATTAACGTTGGTGTGCCTGAAGGGGAAACAGTAGAAGAGATTACCCTCGAAAAAGCCTTAGAACTGCTGGACGAAAAGGCAGCTACTAAAAAAACTACTAAAAAGACAACTCGCAAAAAATCGACTACAAAAAAGAAAACTACCACTGCGAAGAAAAAGACTACTACCGCCAAAAAGAAAACCACTACTGCGAAGAAAAAAGCAGCTAAGAAAGAGGTTTAAAAAAACCTAGTCTAGTATTGATCGAGCGATCGTCATTTTAAATGGCGATCGCTTTTTAATGTTAGATAACTTGAGTTTTAGGATTACCCTCTGCCCTCTGCCTTGACAAAATATTTAAGTGTTGTATCTAAACGGGAATCAGCATTATGCCCGAACTTTCCTCAACAGGAGAGAAATAATCGCCACGGCTAATACCAGCAGCAGAAAGGTAATCGTCACTAAGGCTGCACCATAGCCAAAATCCAAGTAGCGCATCACCGTTGAGTAGATATAAATCGAGACGGTTTCGGTCGAACCCGCAGGACCACCACCGGTCATCACCTGTACCAAATCAAAGATGCCGAAAGACTGAGCAAAGCGGAAGAGTAGAGCAATCAAAATCTGGGGCATAAGTAGGGGCAGAGTAATCTGCTGAAAACTCTGCCAGGAGTTAGCGCCATCCATCCGATGTGCTTCATACAGATCTTCGGAAATCGACTGTAAACCAGCCAAGAGAATAATGCTAATAAAAGGAGTTGTTTTCCACACGTCAGCCACAATCAGAGCGACCATTGCTAAAGTTGGTGTTCCGAGCCAGTTAATTCCCGTATCAATCAGACCCAATCTCAGTAAAATATCGTTAACCACACCATACTGATCGTTGAATATCCAAGCCCAGGCTAGCCCCATTACCGCCGTTGGCAATGCCCAGGGGATAATTGCTGCTGTTCTGACTACACCTCTTCCAAAAAAGGATTTATTGAGGATTAATGCTACTCCCAAACCCAACAGTAGTTCGAGGATTACGCTAAAGAAAGTGAAGACTGAAGTATTCCAGAGACTCTGCCAAAATCGACCGTCACCGCTCATCCTTTGATAGTTACTCAAGCCACTAAAGACAGGCTGCAGCTGCGTACCTAAATTTTCGGTAAACCAACTGAGCCAGAATGCCCTGGCAATGGGATAGATAAAGACTAAACCTAAGACGAATAGGGCGGGAATTAACATTATCCAGCCTGTAATTTTTTCTTGTTTACTAAATGCCATTCAATACGCCTCTATCTTTTCAATAAATCTCTAGTTTCATTAGCAGCAGCTTGCATTGCCTGTTCCGAAGTCATTTTTCCCGTAATTGCTGCACTAAGATAGCGCTGAAGAATATCTGAAGCTTGGGCATACTGGGAAATTGGGGGACGCAAGGCAGAACTTTGTACCACCTCAAGTAATTGAGGATAGTAGTTATATTTGGCAACGATACTAGGATCGTTAAACAGCCCTACACGACTGGGAACAAAACCTGTGGCGAGAATAAACTCTCGCTGAGACTCTTCGCTACTGAGAAATTCCAGCACCTGCCAGGCTGCATAAGGATGCTTAGTGGTGGTCGAGATTCCTAGACCCCAACCTCCTAGAGTTGCGCCACTAGAGTTGCCTGGAGTATGAACCATTGGCTTGATGCTATATTTGCCAGCAATGTCTGAATCAAGCGCCAAACTATAGACATAAGGCCAGTTGCGTAAAAAAGCTGCCTTACCGTTTTGGAACAGCAGGCGAGTCTCTTCTTCGGCGTAAGTTGTCACTCCTGGTGGTGAGACCTGGAGGTCGATCGCTTTACGAAGAAATTCGACAGCAGCGATCGCTTCTGGTCGATCTAAGCCGACTTCGGATGTTTCAGGATCGACCCAGTATGCCCCATTTCCCTGAAGTATTTCGACAAACATGGCTGCCAATCCTTCATACTGTTTTCCCTGCCAGACATAGCCCCAGTCAGTTAGTCCCTGCTGCTGCAGATCTTGAGAAATGGTGAGTAGCTCCTCAAAAGTCTCGGGGGGTGATTGATAGCCTCCCTGTTCTAATAGATCCTGACGATAGTAGAGCATCCCCGCATCGGAGCGAAAGGGTAGACGATAAAGCCGACCTTGATACATTCCCCCCGCAATATCTCCTGCCAAATACTCCTGGGCTGCTTCGGGAGTCAGGCGATCGCTAATATCTCTTAGCCATCCTGCTGCTGCAAATTTAGGAGTCCAAACAATATCCATGTAAACCAAATCGTAGGGAGAATTGCCCAACAAAAACGAAGAGGTGTATAGATCTTCTACCTGATTGCTGTCGCTAGGAGCCTCAATGATTTCAAAGCGAATATCTGGATGCTGCTGGTTGAATTTTTCGACTAAAGGTCGTAGCTGCTGTGCCTCATCTGCCCTTACTAGGGTTTTAATCTTCACTGGCTGCTGTGTCCAGGCAGGCAGCATTGCCACCAAAACTATCAAACCGCAGACAACTATGCCTACAAACCATAATTTTAGGCGAGAACTAAATTTAAATTGTAAAAAAGATATTGACATAATCTCGGTTTTAAATGGCTTTATTTCTTACTGATGGGCAACTGGAGAATTTATTAATGCGATCGCTAATTGCTTTTTTATTGCCGACTGAATAACGAAGTCTGCTGTAGGACAGCTATGAGCCAAAATAGCTCCGTGTAACTAACCAAAGATAAAATAGCCCTGGCAAAACTTCAGTATTTACACGAATGGCTTTGCCATTTCATAGAGATACTATATTTGTAACTAAAAAATACTTTTATTTTATAGCTGCTTTAAGTCAATACGTAAGCCTATAAAATTAAATCCTCTTGCTCTGTAACCCCACCTATATCGCAAAAAGTGGGGTTTTTTGTGTGTGTAGAACTAATTGTAAATTGCCGAGGGCAAACCTATAGAATTGAAAAAATTCTTACATTAAATTGCATAGTTAACATTACCCGTAGAAATGGGCTATACTTTACCATTGATAAAGTTAACGGTGACATTGCGTCAGTCATGGCGTGAGTTTATCGTTAAAAACTAATAAGGTACAGTTGAGGAGGGGATTATTCCTGAGCAGCTAAACCTGACTGTGAGCTTAAGAGGCACTCGCGAAGTCAGGGAAGATCACCAAATATTTCGTCTTACTGGGTTACTAGATGCCTTTTCTGAACCAGCATTTCGTAAGGTCATTGGTAATTGTATAGACGAAGGACCAAGCAACCTAGTCTTGGTCTTAGCACAGATTGATTTTATTGATAGTTCTGGTTTAGGGGCGCTAGTGCAGCTCGTAAAGAAGGCACAGACTGCGGGCGGAAGCTTACAGGTTGT
>JBCBEA010000018.1:0-18458 GCA_038529195.1 Cyanobacteria bacterium J06600_6 | reverse complement strand
TGTTTGAGAAGTTGTTTTTTATACAAGTCAATTTTTAGTTCTGACCCCCTTGCCCCGAACTCGCGCATTCCTTTGCGCCTGTCGGCGACGTAGGGTCGCTCGTCAAATTTGGGGAGAACAAGATCTAAAAGTCCCCCACCCCCTTCAACTTCCCCCTACAGGGGGAAACAGTATAGTCTCTCCTTTCAGGAGAGATTTAGAGAGGTGGGATTTAGGGGGGGTTCAAGTAAAGTTTTATACTTTTAAAACATACTCTTAGACTGATTTTCTCACGCGAATATATCTATCGGTGCGAATATCCTGAATTAACGAGGTTACTTCTTGGTTGTCTTCTCCTAAAGTGCTCAAAATCTGTCGCCCCATTTCTAACGCTGCCTCAAATTCAGGCTGTACCGCCTCAGTCACCCCCAGCTGAGTCAGCAAGTCGATTTCACGATCGCTGTGGGAACGAGCCACAATATCAAGATGAGGATTTATTTCCTTAACCGACTTGAGCAAGATGCGGGTACTAGAAGGATCTGGTAAGGCGATCGCGATCGCTTTTGCCTGTGCCAAACGAGCTTTTATCATCACCAATTCCGAATCGGCATCGCCAAAAATATAGGGTATTTTTTCCTGTCGTAAATTTCTTACCGCAGCTTCACTGTTTTCAATAACTAAAATGTCATAGTTGCGATCGCGCAATAGCCGAACTAAAACTCGACCAACTCTGCCATACCCCGCCACCACGATGTGATTGCAGATGCTTTCGGGAATGGATATGTCTTTATCCTGTTGTCGCCGTGCTAAAAATTTAGCAATTAGAGGCATTGCAGCCAGTCTTCTGGCTACTTCAGGTGAAAGCTTCATGCCGATTGGCGTTAGTACTAGGGTGATCGCCGTCGTCCCAATCAAGAGGTCGTACTGTTCCTGATTAATAAACTGTAGCTCCTCTCCCAACACTGCCAATACAAAAGAAAATTCACCAATTTGATTCAATCCCAGACTACTAATTACCGAGGTTTTAAAAGAATAGCCAAATCGCCAGATAATTGGCAGAACAATTCCCGCTTTGCCAATCATTACCAGGGTGACTAGACCAATAATTATGCCCAGATTTTGCCAGAGAGTAATAGGATTAATCAACATGCCAATCGAAGCAAAAAACAAGGTGGCAAAAGTATCCCGCAGGGGAATCATCTTCGCCAAAGCCTGATCTGCATAGTCAATTTCAGCAATAGTCAAACCAGCGACAAATGCCCCCATTTCAATCGACAGACCTAAACTTTCTGTAATCAAAGCAATGCCCAGACATAGGGCAATTACCGTCAGCAAAAATAGTTCGCTATTTTCAGTTTTAGCAACGCTGGTCATTAAGCGTGGAATTAGCCAGTATCCCGCAGCGATCGCACTGGCAAAAAAGAGCGTAGCTTTAATCAGGGCTGCAATCAAAGCGGGCAGCAGATTATCAGGTTCGTTGAGTACGGGTAACACTGCCAACATCAATCCCAAAGCCAAATCTTGGGCAATGAGTATTGCTAACATTACCTGACCATGAATCGTATTAACTTCGCCTCTTTCAGTTAGGGTCTTGAGTACGACTGCGGTCGAAGAAAGAGATAAAACTGCACCGACAAAAATACCCTGGAGGGGGGACTGTAGCCAACCCAAAGTAGTAGTTACCAACGCCACCAGGGCAATCGTCAAGCCAATCTGTAGCAAACCCCCTTGAATAGCGATATTTTTGACCCTTTTTAATTCGGCAAGAGAAAACTCCACACCCAAAGCAAAGAGCAAAAAAGCAACACCAATGTCTGCCAAAGATTTGACTTCTTCAATTTGATTAATTTGTCCCAAACCAAAAGGACCAATCACCAGCCCCGCTACCAAATAACCCAGCAGCACAGGCTGACGCAAACGATGAGCAACAAAACCACCTATGGCTGACGCTCCTAATACGAGGGCAATATCGAAAACAAAAGAGTGAGTCCCTGCTGCCATAGATGGTTGTTATTTATTTAACCCTTGCTGATAGATTTTCTGAATTTTAGCGATCGCCTTATCAAACGTCGAGGGAGTTGTTAAATTATTTGGGTCTAAGTTTTGAATTTTAGTTAATAAAGAGGCTTCTTCTGTGGCAATATCATTGTCGCTATAAACTAATTTGCTGACAGAAGAGAGAAGATGGTCGTAATCATCAACATTAGGATTTCTTCCCAAATATTGTTCCAGCAGCTGATAGCACTTTTCTAACGAGGAATCTTGATGCTCTGCTAATAGTGTCTGTAGATCTACTGCTGATTCCAGATTTTGCTCTGTAGCAATCTGTTCGAGAAACGTCTTTTCGGCTGGCTGGATCTCGCCATCAATCCAGGCAACGGCGACTAATATTTTGAGTAAGTCCTGATTACTAGTTGATTGAACCATAATTGTTTTTCTTTTAAGAAGATACAGGGCGATCGCTTTTGATTACTGACAAAGCATATTGTTTCTAATGACTAAATACTAGAAAGAATTCCGAATTTTGATTAGCAAAGTCTAAACAACTTTAAAAAAATACTCTTTTCTTCGTATCGATAGTTGGCGGACAATTTTCCTGACTTCCGCGTTTCTCTAAAAAAAGAGAGAACTAGTGACATAATATAGACGAAATAATTCTGGACATCGGCATAACGATCCGCTAATTATGAAAATTATTGACTCTAAAGGAAGACTATTTGGCAAGTTGAGCCTACTGGACTTAGCTGCTGCCTGCGTAATTTTATTAGTTGTTATCGGTGTCTTTTTCGCTCCAGGCACACCCTATACCAACAAGCTAGCTGCTCAAGCGAAACAGCAGCCAATTGAGATCAAGGTCTTAGTCCGAGGTTTAAGCGTGGCGGATTATGATGTCTTGGCTCAAGAATTTGCTCCCGACAAGCAGGCAGATATTGTGATTCGTAACCAACCCGCAGGCAAGATCAAAATGATTGATAGTCAGGTTTTGCCTCGCACAACTCCTGTTCCCCAGCCAGACGGTACGGTCAAAGCTTTACCCGATCCTCGTCCTGAAGTCGCAATGATCAAAGATCTCTTATTAACTTTGGGCAGTAAAGCCGAAGTTACTAACGGTGGCTATGTTTTAAGCGGTAGCAAGAAGATTAAAATAGGTTCATCTATCCAGCTACAGGGTAATATCTATGACTTTAGTGGTACTGTAGTGGCGATCAATACCGAAGAATCTTAGTATCTTAGACTGCCTCCTTTGCCTTTATGCCTATCCGTATTCGCCAGCACGTTAATCCCCTTGCTCGTAAGTTTCAAGAGCCAATCCCAATCCCTGAGTGGCAAAAGATCTATCAAAATTTTGAGCGCCCGCTATATCTTGATATTGGCTGCGCGAGGGGGCGGTTTTTGTTGGCAATGGCAGAGCAAAATCCTGAAGTCAATTATTTAGGAATTGAAATTCGCGAGCAGCTGGTGGACTCGGCAAATAAGGAGCGCGATCGCCTGGGTTTAACTAACCTGCATTACCTGTTTGGCAACATGAATAGTTCTGCGGAAGTGTTACTTAGGTCTTTGCCTGAAAATAGTCTTAAAACTATCTCCGTGCAGTTTCCCGATCCCTGGTTTAAAAAAAAGCACAACAAACGCCGTGTTGTGCAGCCAGACTTGGTCAAGATTCTAATTGATTATTTAGCCGATGATGGGCAGGTATTTTTACAGTCAGATATCAAAGAAGTTGCGGTAGAAATGCGCGATCGCTTTGCTGCGGATTTGCGATTGGTTCAACAGCACCAGCTAGAATGGCTGACCGCTAATCCTTTACCTGTGGCGACAGAAAGAGAAGTATATGTTCTCAATCAAAATCTGCCCGTATATCGAGTTTTGTTGCAGAAGCTAAAAGCTTAAAAGCTAAAAGCGATCAAGTTCGCCGGTGAACGAAGCTAGCCCGCATCAAGCAGATACAACAGTCTAGAGTGGACGAAACGTTTTACAATTTTGAAGCATTGCTAATTTAAACTATTCCGCAATAGAGAAATGGTAGATTTAAACCCCAGCGCTAGCTTCAGCCTCAAGATCGAGTTAGAAATCCCCAATCGTCCTGGCGCTTTAGCCTCAATTATGAGCACTATTGCCACTTACGGAGGCAGTTTGGGAGATATTGTTCTGCTGCAGCGCAATCTCAAATTTACCCAGCGAGAATTAACGATCGACTCCTCTAGTACGGAACAGGGGGATAAGATTATTGAGGCGATTAAAAGCTTACCCCGTGTGAAGGTAATTAACTATACCGATCGCACCTTTGAGATTCATCAGGGTGGCAAAATTAGCGTTGAGAGCAAGCTACCTCTTAATTCTCAGTCCGATCTAGCGATGGCTTATACCCCAGGGGTTGGGCGTATTTGTCGGGCGATCGCTCAACAGCCAGAGAAAGTTTACGATCTGACGATTAAAAGTAATACCGTGGCGGTTGTTACTGATGGCAGCGCGGTATTAGGTTTGGGTAATTTGGGAGCCGAGGCATCTCTACCTGTAATGGAAGGTAAGGCGCTGCTGTTTAAAGAGTTTGCGGGAATCGATGCTTTTCCGATCGCCGTTCATACCCAAGACCCAGAAGAGATTATTAAGATTGTTAAGGAAATTGCCCCTGTATTTGGTGGGGTAAATCTCGAAGATATTGCTGCGCCCAGATGTTTTGAAATTGAGCAAAGACTGCGTCAGGAGTTAGATATTCCCGTTTTTCATGACGATCAGCACGGTACGGCGATTGTCGTCTTGGCAGCTTTGTATAATTCGCTTAAATTAGTAGGTAAATCAATCAATGAGGTTAAGATTGTTATTAACGGTGCAGGAGCTGCAGGCATTGCGATCGCCTTACTGTTGCGAAAAGCAGGAGTCAGCAAGATTGTAATTTGCGATTCTCAGGGAATTATTTCGACTCAACGAGATAATTTAAATGAGAGTAAACAGCAATTTGCCGTCGAAGCCAGCGGAAAGCTAGCCGAGGCGATGCAGGATGCCGACGTTTTCTTAGGAGTCAGCGCTCCAGGAGTCGTTACCCCCGAGATGGTGCAAACAATGGCAGAACAGCAAATTGTCTTTGCCATGGCAAATCCGATCCCTGAAATTCAGCCAGAGCTAATTTATGAAAAGGTAGCGGTGATGGCAACGGGGCGAAGCGATTACCCAAACCAGATTAATAATGTGTTAGCCTTTCCTGGTGTTTTTCGCGGTGCGCTAGATTGTCGAGCCTCGGCAATTACCACGAACATGTACCTGGAAGCTGCGAAGGCGATCGCTAACTTAGTCGATGATGCCGATCTTGATCGAGAACATATTATTCCTTCGGTATTCGATTCGCGAGTAGCACAGTCAGTAGCACAAGCCGTATGTCTAGCTGCGGAGCGAGACAACGTAGCGCAAAAGACGAATAATTAGCAAATAAACTTACTAGTTGTTGACTAAATGATGGAAGAAATCGAAATTCCCGAGGCAATTCGCGAAAATCCCGAACTACCACAAAAATCTGGATTCCCCCTGCCTTTGTTGGCTGGTGGTGTCGTCTTGCTGGGAATCGTGGGCTTTGTGTTGGTCAGCCTGCTATCACCAGGTAAGAAACCAACGCCCAGGGTCGTTGAGCAACCCCCAGCCAAACCAGTCGCACCGAAGGAAAATAAACTATCACCCCCAGAAGATTTAACGGTTGCCCAGCCAAAACCAGAGGCGAAAACTAAGGTAGATTTATTAGGTCATTTACCCTACGATGTTGCTGCGGAAAACGAGCTAGTCGCGGTAACGGCAGATGGCAGACTCAAAATGCAGGCTGCTGCAGCGGAAAAGTTAAAGCAAATGCAGGCTGCGGCTAAAGCTGATGGAATCGATCTGGCAATTATTTCGGCTTTTCGCGATCTAGAAACTCAGGATCAACTATTTTTTGGCATCAAGGAACAGCGAGTCCAAGACGCTGCCAAAAGAGCAGAGGTTAGCGCCCCTCCTGGCTATAGCGAACATCATACTGGCTATGCGGTAGATATTGGCGATAGTAATGCTCCCGCTACTCACCTAGAAACCAGTTTTGCAGATACTGCTGCTTTCCGTTGGCTAGAACAAAATGCTTTAAAATATAGTTTTGAACTATCTTTTCCTGTCGATAACGAGTATGGGGTTAGCTACGAACCCTGGCACTGGCGTTTTGTTGGCGATCGCGATAGCCTCGAAACTTTTTATAAAGTCAGGAATTAGTTTTAATCCTCACAAAATACAGCTTAGAGCCTCAAGCCTAGAGCTTAGAGCATAAAAACATGACCAACTTTGAAGTCGAAAAGCAAGAATGGTGGGTAGAACGCTGGTTGGATTTACTAGCTTCCTATCGTTTTAAAAAGCGCTTAGAAAGAGGACGCAGCTATGCGCGAGAAGGAAATGTTCTCAGCATGGAATTTGCCAATTCTAGAGCCAAAGCGGAGGTACAGGGCAGTGATGACAAGCCCTATCGTGTCTCCCTATCTTTGGATTCCTTTAGTAATGAGGACTGGAATTTTGTCATTACCAAAATGTCAGAAAAAGCCGTTTTCTCGGCACAGCTACTAGCGGGAGAAATGCCCGAGACGATCGAAGCGGTGTTTACTGCCAGCGGTTTGAGTTTATTTCCCTTCACTCTCAACGACGTGCGATCGCGCTGTAACTGTCCTGACAAAGCCAATCCCTGCAAGCATATTGCAGCAGTATACTACCAGCTAGCCGATCGCTTTAGTGAAGATCCTTTTATTATCTTTCAGCTTCGAGGGCGAACAAAAAATCAAATTATCGAACGTCTCAGACAAATTCGCAGTCAGAAAGCGAAAAAAAATCCCAAACCTGCCCAGCCAGCAGCGATCGCGAAGTTAAACCTAACCGTGGCACAGGATGCCGACGAAGAACCCCAGGGTTTTTGGCACTACAACGAGCCATTAGAATCTGGTTTGGTGGCGATTGTTCCCCCTCTGGAACAGAAGACACCCCTGGATATTTTGGGAGAAATGCCTCTCTCGCCAACCGATACTGAGGCAGTAAAACAGTATCTTACTCAGGTATATCAAACCGCAGCTCAACAGGCACTAATGTCGGCACTCAATCGCTAGGTTAAACGCCTCTAACTAGAGTAAAAAAATGTTTTCCAGATAATTTTGACCTGTTAAATAGAAAATTGCCCAACTTCGATCGCCTTAATCTTAGACTGGCGATCAAACAAAACCTTGGGATACAGCAAAATTTTCAACAGTAGCCAGAGAGAATATAGCTCACCAGGAGATTCTCTTCTAAGCCACTGTCCTGGACGGCAGTATAGCAGTTTAATCAGCTTTCTTTCCTGTTCTAAACTAGGAGGAGCAAAATCTATACAGAGATGATAGAAATTCTGGTCGCGATCGCTAGCTGATATATGCCCTGCAAGCTGGATATCTTCTTCTAAGATTGACATGGTAATTGGGATTGGGGCAGCAAGGTCTAATTTGCCGATTTCTGCTTGGGTTAATGATATTTTTGCGCCAATCTCGGAAATAGAAGTAGCCACACCCCAATAGGTTTGAATTCCTGAATCGGTATTATTGTTTAGCTCTATTTTTACCGTTCTTTGCAGCTTAAACCATTCTCTAACATTCGGTTTAGGAACGTCTAGCAGAATTAAGATTGCTGCGCCGATAGTTAGTAAATTGTAGGTACTCCAGATCCAACCTAAACTAACTCCCCTCATTCTCTCTGCCATGTCTGGAGTATTTTCCATCATCATGACAATGCAGGTACAAAGATTTGACCAGAGACTTAGGGCGGTAAGCACAAACAGAATTAGTAGGGGTAAAGCTAATCGCCAGTTAAAGGAAAAGCGATCGCGCCGTGTGCCCTTGGGAGTCACATCAAATCCCTTAGAGAAAGGCTGAAGCATAGCTTGGATCACGGTAACTGCCTGGGGAAAAGCCAATACCAAACCATAAATGCCTGAAAGAATTGCCGATCGCGATCGATAGTTGAGCCAGGAGAAAACTGTCAGGCGAGTTAAGTAATAGGGCAGAAAAAAGTAAAGGAAGTCGTCGGTGGTGGCGCGAATAGGAATAATGTCAAACAACGCATAGCCGAGGGGCATTAGCAGAAAAAAGGCGCTGGCTACGCTGGAAAACCAGTGCAACAATCCTTCTAGGTGAGCTAACCGCTGCATCAGGCTCAATCCAGGAATCGTTAGGGGATTAGAGTTGATAAAAAATGCCTGTAAAGTCCCCCGTGCCCAACGCAATCTTTGCTTGACGTGATCGGCAATATTTTCTGCTGCCAAGCCTGCACTAAGTTTCTCATCAATATAGGCAAGATGATAGCCCTGTGCCGATAAACGAATTCCCGTAAAGTAATCTTCGCTGAGGGAGTCAGTTACAAAACCGCCAATTGCCAAAAGTGCGGAACGTCGCATCACAAAAGAAGTCCCTGCACACACCACACTGCCCGCAGCATCTTTGAGGGGCTGTAGCTGGCGATAAAATACTTCTTCTTCGGGGGTTAAAACATCCTCTAAGCCCAGGTTACGAGCAATCGGATCGACATTATAAAAATTCTGAGGAGTTTGGACGAGGGCGAGCTTTGCCTGCTGGAAAAAACCGAGGGTGCGCTGCAAAAAATTACTGGTGGGGATAAAGTCAGCATCGAAAACGGCAATAAATTCTCCCTTGGTTAAAGCCAGAGCATGATTAATATTACCTGCTTTAGCGTGGTCGTTATTCTGCCTGGTAATATATTCGCAACCCAATTCTTGTGCCAGATCGGCAACAGATTCCCGCCTTGTATCATCAAGTAAGTAAACAGTTTTTGCTCCATAGTCGATCGCCTGACAGCCAATTACCGTACGTCGCAGAATAAACTCAGGCTCGTCATAGGTAGGAATAAAAATATCTACTGTCGGTTGAAATATTCCCTGAATTACAGACATTGCCAACAAATCTCTAGTTTTGCTTTGGTCTTTCACCTGAACCATTAACAATAGTTGCAGGCTGCTGTTGAACAGCATAAACATTTCCAGCAGAAACAGGGCAATACTAAAAGTTCCGTCTAAAGGATTACTCAAATTTAGGGTAGCTAGCGATCGCCATTGCACATATCTAATTGTCAGAATTAATAAGATTGCAACTACAATAAATCGAGATCGAGGGCGGGGTTCGGGAGCAATTGTGGTGATTAATAAGACCACAGCTAAGGAAATTATGGCTGGGAGGAGCAGCAAGCGACTCATGACCATCGGCGCTTCAACCCACATCGGGGGCTGAGACTGGATTAAATCAAGATAGGCAAAAATAGCGCTAACGGTAGACGATCCTGTTGCCCATAAAATGCTGATTGCTGCCGCAAGAATGACAATCCCGACTAGGAATAGGGTTGCCCACTGAGGTTTAAGCTTGGCTCGATCGCGATCTGTAGTCATTAGGAATTGGCTAGGTTTTGTGTTCAGCAGACCTCCTTTTTGACCTAGATCGACTCAATTGTCACTAGTAGCCTTAAGGGCAAAATGACTACTAGACAGCTCAATTCTCAATTTTCATAGTTGACTTGGAACGATAGCTTAAAATGTCACCAGAGTTACTAATCTCTTCCCCATAATCTTGCCCCAAACCAAAATAAAATGTGCCGTCCAAATATTCAAACGATCGCGCTTTATTCCAGTCGCTAAATTTTAAGACTCGCTGCCATTTGGTTGATGCACTGAGTACATCAGTTTTATATACGTAGGTAGTAAACTTATCGTTGGCATTGCGTTGGTTAGCCAGCACATATAGCTCGTCATCGATCAATAAGACATCTTCGCCCACTCCTTTTGGTAGCTTAAGCGTCTGGGGAGTACTGCCCATTTCCGACTTATAAAAAAAGCCAATCGTGTTCATGTAGGCTTGTATGTAGTTATTGGGAGAATTCGAGTAAGAGCGAACTGGATAGACGAGATAATCCTGAAACTGTACAGGTTTCCAAGGTCGATAGATGACTCCTATACCCTGCATATTTTCCGAACCAATAATTTCGGCAGGAATAAACTCATCATTGCGCAGTTCAAGGTTTAACACCAAAGATTTTGATTGAGGTTCATATTCAGCGATCGCCCCTGCAAAATTGTCTGCATCCCTTAAAAGTGTGTTCGTAGCAAATATCCGGTCTTGGTAACGAAAAACTGAAAAATACCAGTTATAGTCAACCAAAACAACACCACCCTGACTGGGAGCATTTTCCACTCCCGCCGATCTGATTTCAAAACCGCTTTCTCCATCGATGGCGATCGCTGTACCTCTAGCTTTAGAACCTTGTACTTGACGAGCATTACCAACCATTAGTATTTCCCCCGTATCAGTCTTAACCAGGTCGCGAACGTGGGCTAGCTTTATTTTGCTCGAATCATATCTCTGCCAACTGTTCCCTTGTCGTCGATAAAATTTATGGCGATCGCCTTGGGTCGGGTCGGCTGCGGGGATATACAGCTGATTGTCTAAAACCCGAAAATGTTCGATTGCTTCTTCTTCAACGGTGTATTCGCGATCAAACTCCTGACTTTGAGGATTGTAAGCCCAGACGTTAATTGGACCTGAGTTAGTGACGGTGCTTCCCCCCGCAACATAAACTTTGCCATCAAATACCTGCATGTCCCAAACATTTAAAGCCCGATTTTTTTGACCATCTTCTCTCAAGGGGTTGCCCAACCACTCTGGCTTTATTTTTGAACCTGTCAGGGGTGAAAAACTAAAGCTAACTAGGGCAATAGTAGCCAGAAAAAGAGCAATGAAAATAACTATTTTGGTTCGGCGATTATTGGAAGTCATATTTTGAGTTTCAGACTGATTATCACCTATGAATAACTATCTTCAAAACTTATACTGTAGCTGCTTGATTGAGCTTTAAATCCGCTTGAATAAACTCAGTTATTTTTGGCAATAGTTCTAAGTTTTTAGGTCTTTCTAATCTATAAATAGTCTGTTCTTTAACTAAATTGGCACATTGAAAAAAGTGTAGTGCATCCCCCTTATGATACAAAGTTGTGGGTCGGGAGTGGCGAGATACTTCCATCGTTGCCAAGGAAGATTTAATCGGCGTGCTAGAAAACTCAGTACCGTAGCCTAATACATAAATGCGCCTAATATTTAAAGGCAAGTGGGAAAAATTCTCCTTTGGTCGATAGCCTCGCTTATCCGAACGGGGATGAATCATTGGCAAGGATTCAAAATCATAACCCAATGCTTGAGAAGTTTCCAAACTCATTTTAATCTGAGGAAATCCTGGCTGTAGAGAAGCAGGTTGCTCGCCTAAAGTAACAGGAGCAACATCATCATTAATAAGCTTATATCCAGCAGAGTGAAGAGCTGCTGCAATAGTAGACTTCCCGTCTCCAGAATTGCCGAGAAAAATTACTGCTTCGCCTTCAACATTAAGAACGCTACCGTGAAGAACTAAAAACTTGCGCTGATAAAGGAGAATTGACATGACTGTCCCTACCGCATAAAAGCCGACCATTTCCTGGGTGACTCCAGAAGCGGGAATAAACACAATTTTATTGCCATCAGTGATTATGTATAATCCTGTGTCCTGCACATATACCAAACCTTTATCTCGACTTACATGCATTGCCCAAGCTTGCTCAATAGCTGCCTCAGGAATATGGTCAGCAATAGAAGTATCGCGATCTATAGTCAGAGTGATATCTGGCGGGCAGTCACGAGTAATAAATTCGGGGATTTCGATCTCTGAGTTTATTCCCAAACCATAGGCATAATAAGAAAACAAAATAAATTCCTCTATATTCAGTATTTGATAATTGGTGAAAAATTTTGATAAAAACGTCGTTTAAAATGTGAACCGAAACTATGAAGTAAAAATATAAGTTAATTATGTTGTCTGACTTTGAAAGCAAAAGGCGATCGCCTTTTACAACGAGTGTAAAAAAAAGCGATCGCGCAATCTAGGCTAGATGCTGTTAGCTACCAATGCTAACATCACCAACACCAGGAATAGTAACAGAAACAGAGAAACTGTCAGTTGTACCAAAGTTTTTTACTGTTTGAGTTAGAGCGTTAACTGTACCGTGTACAGTCAATTCAGGTGTGCTGTATGTTTTTTTCATGATTAGTTCAGTGATTTGTTGGATAAACTTCAACTAAGTTGAAGGCACTGTTGATAAAGTGCTTGAATAATAATTTCCCGATTTTAAAGATAGATTATAAAATTTCTACCAACGGAAATTTGCGCTTCGAAACGCGATTGTACTGTATTAAAACAGTAAAAAGCGATCATTAAATCTTGGTTGGAACTATTAGCTACCAACGGAGATTGTGCCACCATCAGCATTAATGACAACAGAAAGACCCAAAGCATCAGTTGTACCAAGTTGCTTGGTAACTTGTTGAGTTAAAGCGTTAACTGAACCGTGCACAGTTAACTCAGGTGTGTTGTATGTTTTTTTCATGATTCATTCCATGTTTTGTTGGATAAACTTCAACTAGGTTGAAGGCACTGATAATAAAGTGCTTAAATAATGATCTTCCGATGAAGATAGATTATAAAAAATCGAATAATAGTTCAGTTATATAGTGAGAATAAGATAGAGAAATTGGGCTAAAATCTTTCTAACCAAAGAGACAGTAAAGTACTGTTTAAGATATCCAGGGCATCTCCCGGCAAAGGTTTCCCTTCAACGACATAACGTTGATACTTAGCCTTTAAGTTCGGCATACTAACATAAGGTTCAAGTAAAGGTTGTTGACAAATAGCCCGCTCTATTAACGACTGTTGCTTTTGAACGAGGTTTCGACTGAAATTAGAAGTTAAATTCGCTTTGCTAACCCGCCATTGAATTTCTGGAGGCAAAATTCCCTCCATACCATGTCGAAGAATCGCTCGTGGATAGCCTTGACGGAATTTTTGTTCCAATGGAATTGCCAGACAAAACTCCATTAAACGACGGTCAAAAAAAGGATAACGACCTTCTACTGACTTAGGAGCACTAGACTTATCCGCAACCTCCATCACACAAGAATATAATCCTGTACTTAGCCCTGAACGGTGATCTTCTCTAGGGGTAGAAATGATTGGCTGAGGAACTAGTTCCCTAACCTTGGTAACTAGGTTAGTTCGACGAGCGAGCTCTGGAGCAATCAAGTCACCATAATCACAGCGATGAAGTAAGCGATCTTTCAACCATGTTAATGGTTCATGCACTAAGGGTTTAATACAATATTCCTTGGCAATACGTTTGCGTGAAATTTTAAAATTCCTTCCAGCGGCTCCAAGCTCACGATATAAACGATACCAATTACCTGTGTAGGCTAAATGAGTTAGATACTTCCATCCATGAGATATGGTCGTATCTCCGTCAACTCCATCAAGCAGGACTCTAACCCTATTTTTTTGTGCGCATTCGTACATTCCCTCATGAATATAGACATTTGGAGCTAGTATTGGCTCTCCTCTTTGCCACATCCAATCTAGCAATGGATTAAGCAAATCAGCTCGAATATCATGAGCTTGAATTCCTTCCCGCTCTTTAACCAAATTCATGTAGTTTCTTTCATCAATATGCCTTAAGTCAGATTGAGGTAAGTTTGGAAACACAGCAGAGAAAGTATGGAGTTTCTTTCCCGTTCCCGAGAGTAAATTGCGTGCGGTACAGCTAATCGAAGAAGAGTCCAAACCACCACTGAGGGTAGAACCGACAGGAAACGAACTACGCATCCGACAGCGTACAGACTCGATGAATATTTCTCTAAATGCTTCGGTATACTCTTCGTGAGAACCCAGTTTAATACGATGATGAGGATCTAACGACCAGTACCGCTCTAACACGCAGTTATCATCTTTAATTACTAAGCTATGAGCTGAAGGAAGACGAAAGATGTCTCGATAAAAAGTCGCTGACTCATCTTCTAAAAACCCTGCTAATTGATAGGCAACCCTCAGCTCATTGAGCTGCTTCTTAATCATAGGTAGACATAACAACCCTTCAATTTCCGAAGCTAGAGCAAATATATAACCTGACCGGTAATAGTAAAAAGGTTTGATTCCCATCGGATCTCGGGCACAAAACCACTGGCGCTTTCGACCGTCCCAGATTGCAAAGGCAAAGTCACCAATTAACTGTGTAGGACATTTCGTCCCCCACTTATGATAAGCTTTTAATATAAGCGAGCTATCCGTGATCTCCTCAGAATGCTTGTTTTTGAGAGCCAATAAGTTAATCAGTTCATCACGGTTGTCTATCCTTGCATCGGCTGTAATAGCCGTGTCAGTCAGGCGATCATAATAAGGAAGCTCTTCAATTAGGGATTCAGGAGTTGTGTGTAGCATCAAGTGACCCAAGCCTACGTTTCCCTGATGCCATACTTTTGAGCCATCAAGACCCCGATGGGCAATAGTATCAACCATCAAATTAAGCTGTTCTGACTGAACTGGCTTCCCCTGACGCTGATAAATGCCAACAATTCCACTCATATAACCACCTCATCTCCCTTACTGGACATAAGAGCGTAACGCGATAGATCGGGCAAGTTACCCATAATAACTACGTTCTGCGCCACTACCCAGGCGTGAGCCTCAAATTTTCCTGCTTCGCTCTTTGCCACGCCAATCTTAATTTCGTAGGGAAAACTGTAAATATTCATCAATGCTGCCGTAGTTAAAGCTCTGGCTAAACACATTGGCTTACCTGGCTGGTAAAATCCACTGCGGTCAACTGCATGAACAATGCGAGCAATATTTACCTCTTGAGGAGCAAGAGCCAAGAAAGTCCACTGTTTAGATTTACTTACCCAGTCACTTAAGCGACTAAAAGGCAGTAACAATAACCCTAGTCTGACCAAAGTCATTGCTATATAAGTCTGCAACAACAGCTTTTTTCCTCGGCTGTTCCTAGCTAACTTTAGCAACCTCTTCATTTGCGACCTCAACTAACCCAGTATCTAACATTTCCTTGAGCAAGCTTTCTATATCGCTAACCGCCTGCTCCTCTGTTACCTCATACTCCGCTAGGATTTTCTCGACTAGCTGCTGCTGGGAAGCAGGTGTTTGAAGCATCTGCCAGATGGAGTTGGAAACTTCATTCAGACCAAAGTAGGTTCCTGAATTAACGTCTAAAATAACCGCTTCCGAATCAATTTCTGAATAGAGATATTTTGTTGAAGCCTTATATACTGTCATAAAATTTATTTTCCGCTCTCGCGTTTTACACCTTTTATATTGTTTCCAATCAGAGGTAGTCTAATCGGGGTATTTAGAGATAAACAATTACCGTATCTAGCGCATCGAACAACCTAAATAGTATTTACGACTATCTATTAATAAGTAGATAGGCTGCCAAAAAACATTTGGTAAGCTTTTAGCTCACTGTTTAGATCTGTTTAAAAACATACCACCTACCGCTAATAAATAGAGGTAATTTATAAGTAACTAGAAAGTTGTTTCGCTGTTCAAAATTAGGGAGACAAGAGCTATTTTTGTGTTCTGCGATACACTTATATTTATGAGTAAGGGAACTGCTTGACATCAGCAATCAGAAAATATCGGGTGGCAAGTCTCAAGTATTAATGTTGAGATTATTTGTGCCGTTTATCTTGTTTTCAGTAGCTGATATCTAGCTTTATTTTTTCCTAGACAAATTAGGCTCGTAGACACTCATATTTTGCCTCAACTGAAACCCTAAGCAAGAGCGATCGCCTGTTCAAAACTCTCTATAGTAGCTGCCAAAGAAAAGTTTTCCGTGGCGTTATCATAACCCTGTTGAGCTAGACTGCTTGCTAAAGCAGGATTTTCGATTAGCTTGGCGATTAACTCTTTCAGAGCAGAACTATCGCCCGGAGGAAATAAATAACCGTTAACCCCATTTTCAATCAGCTCTAACGCGCCTCCTGCAGCCGAAGCAATTACAGGTTTTTGAGCTAGCTGTCCCTCAATGATAACTCTTCCAAAAGGTTCGGGTTCGGTAGACGTATGTGTCACAATATCGCAGGTCTTCATCAAAACAGGAATGTCATCACGAAAGCCTAGCCAGTGTATTCTTCCCTCTAGTTCGGGGGCTGCCGATAGCTTTTTGAGCCGAGCAACATATTCCTGTTCTCCAAATAATGCTTCTCCAACTAAAATCACGTGAACTTTAGGCAGCTTTTTAACCGCTTCTAAAAGAATGTGTTGCCCCTTCCAGTAGGATAAACGACTAAACAGACCAACTAAGGGTGCATCACCAATACCCAACTGAACTCGAACTCCAGCCGTTGCCCCTGGAGTTACAACATCAAATTTTTGAGACTCAAAGCCGTTGTATACTACACGACAGAGTTCGGCTTTTCCTCCCGCAGCCACAAAAGCCTTTGCAGTAGCTTGAGAATTGACAATGACTCTACTAGCAAATCTGTTGGCTAAAAAAACTGCTATCAAACGATTGACTTGACTAAAATGCTTGGCGGTAATGATATCTCGTAAATGCCAAATAACTGGGGGACTATTCCTTAGAGTGGCTAAAGCAGCGGTAACAAAAGATTTCTGCGAATTGGCAACAATTAAATCGTAGCCAGAAGCAGCGCGACTGACTCGCCCAGCGATACGCCAGAGTTCTGGTATGTAGGTTAAGGAACTTAATCCTCCTGAAGCTTTTAAACTCAGCATTGAGGATGAGGCTTGGTCTACCTCTACGGTTACCTCTTTTTGCTCTAAACGCTGTCGTAAAGCTCCATCTTCATACAGCAGTACTTTGCTATTTGTGGCGTAGGCAGCTGCTAAATCAAGGAGACTGAGTTCAGCACCACCCATAACTGCCGTATGGTCAATAAAGACGATTTTATGCTGTTTCATTAAAACTTAAATACAATCAAAACTTTCTCTCTCTCTAGATCGCCTGCTTGACTAACCTACGACGCAAATAAAGCTTCATAATCGGCATTAAAACAAAGTTATTGTTCTTTTTGATCACAAGCGATCGCTCTATTAAAGACTTTAGACTATGAGAGAATTTTAGTTTAGATTGTGAATGCTCAATTTGGCGACTTAGGTCGTCTACTGAAACTGGGTTACAGGAGATTGCCAACCAACAAACAATTTCTCGCTCCAGTGGCGCCAGATAAGATAGCTCCTGTTCCAGCAAATTGCCAATTGCCTCTAGTAAAGAAAGATCTTCAACTACTCGCTCTGGATCGTCTTCTGAAAACACTTCAAGATGATTGTTAGCAATTTTCAATAGCTGAGGATTATGCTGTAGCCTCCCCGACAGCTGCAATAGCTCCTCTTCTGCCATCGGACTTTCCACATCCGCACCTAAAAAAGAGATGGTTGCTTGCTTGTCAAAACCTTGGAGGTCTAAAAACCTGACTTGATTGCTAGCGTAATACTCCAACAGCTTCGGCTTAATTCGACTTGTAGTTACTAAAAGACTTTGATGATTGGTTGAGATTACTGAGCGCAAAAACTGACCGTAACCTTCAAATTCTTGCCGATAAGAAACGCTGCTTTGACTAAATTCTAAAATGCACTGCAGACCGTCTAAAACTAACAAAACCTTATGCTCTCTCAGACAGTTGATAAACTCAGATAATAGGAAACTAAGCTCCTGAGGCTTCGAGTCTGCAATCTGCTCTTGGTTAATGATGCTTAAATACTTGTTTAATAGCTCTGTTAGAGATGGGCGCTGAGACAGAGAGAACCAAATTACATAGTCAAATTGTTCTTTAATTGAGCTAGCAAATTTCGTCACCAGAGTGGTTTTTCCAGATCCCGTCATCCCCGAAACCACAATAAGACGGCAATCACCATCCTGACTCCAAGAGCTTAAAGTAGCAAGCTCTTTTTGGCGACCATAAAAATTCTTGACGTTAGGAGCAGTTGTCCAGCTACAAAATTGTTCATTCTGACGGCAGGCAGTCTGGTTGGAGCCCGACTCTTTCAGAGAGCTGACTCTCTGCCTCATGAACGGCACAAAGTTGCTTTTATTGATTTGCTCATCGAAAGCTCTGGACAGTGTTTGCCATAGATTACAGCCTACCGTCTTAATGTATTCAGGGTCGTAATTGTAGTCATAAGCCATTTTGGTGTAGGTCTTACCATTCCAGACCTCCCTTAAGACAATTTCTTGGGTAGGATTTAAATAGGTAGGACTGATAGCCTGATCTACTAAGGATAATACTCGCTCGAAATCAATACTTCTTTTCATTATTTTAAAATTTTACTTCGTCTGTGGGACTAAAACGATTTGTTATAAATTTGGTCTACAGCCTGCATCTAAAAAATATTGAATTATGAACTTTAACTTTGCAAAAACATTATCTAGAAATTAACAATTATCCTAAATTCTTACGAACTACAGAACTGAACTAACTTGTAAACTCGGCAATATAAAAAAAAATAAATTAAAAACTAAGTGTATTATTGGTTTTACTTATCAAACGTAAAATTTGCTTTAAACGTATCAGGTCGAACGAAAAGCTTTTTCGATAATTTTCTTGATAAGCATTAGCTCTATAAATAAAAAC
>JBCBEA010000017.1:0-18691 GCA_038529195.1 Cyanobacteria bacterium J06600_6 | reverse complement strand
GAAATATAAATTTACTAACAAGCATCTGAATCATATTTATTAGTAACAATTACTGATCAAACCAAACATAATATATTTAAGAACAAAAACTATTTTTTCTCATAGCTCAGAATGCATAAAAGTATGATATTTAAAAAAAACTCAGGCTATTATGGTGAAATAAATATAGAAAAATAAATAAAATATATGGCTCAATTAACAGATTATGAACAGTATCTTTTAGAACTAATAAATCGCGATCGCGCTAATCCTAGTGCTGCAGCTAGTTCATATGGCATTGGCTTAAATGATGGTATTACTGACCCGAATGATATTATTAGCCAGGATGCAAAACAGCCTTTAGCTTTTAATTTTTTACTCAACGATGCTGCTAACTTCCATAGCCAATGGATGATCGATAACAATATTTTTTCCCATGCAGGAGATAATCAAGACCGAGCTAATGACAGGATGAGAGATGCTGGCTACCCGTTTATTGGGGGCGAGATCTGGGCAGAAAACTTAAGCAAAGGAAGTTCCACTAGCACTACGGGAACGCTCAATCTCACCATGTCCCTAATTGAACAAATTAACGAAGGACTATTTAAAAGCTCTAGTCATCGCCAAAACACCTTAGAAGAAGTTTTTAAAGAAGTAGGTATAGCGGTTCGTAAAGGGGATTTTAATAATTTCGATTCTGTACTGGTGACAGAGAATTTTGGAAAATCGGGTTCTGATACTTTCCTGACGGGAGTCGCTTTCGATGACTCGGTGTTAGACGACAGTTTTTACTCAGTTGGAGAAGGTTTGGGAGGAGTAGAAGTAACGGCAGTTAACCTCTCTAATAATCAGATATCTACGACTACAACAATGAGTTCGGGGGGATATAATCTTGCTCTCGAACCAGGTACTTATGAAGTTAATTTTAAACAGAATAACCAAACTATTGGTAACGACAGACGAGTTAAGATTGTCGACGATAATATTAAATTAGATTTAGATACTAGTAATCCCAGCCAGAGTATTGGCGAAATCGGCAAAATTAATAATTTCGATCATAATAATAGAACTATTCAGTTAGACAACAATTATATTAATCCTGTTGTCTTTGCCCTGCCTATATCGTATCGGGGTAGTAATCCAGCGATCGCCAGAATTACCGATATTCAAAGTGATGAATTTTCTTTTTACTTACAAGAGCCAGAATATCTAGATGGCGTTCATGGGACTGAAAGCCTGAGTTACTTAGTTTTAGAATCAGGAACTTGGGAACTTGAAGATGGCACAATTCTAGAGGTAGGAACAGTCAATACAAACGCCACAACTACTTCTTCTTCGTGGGCAGATATTGATTTTCAAAACGATTTTGTTACCGCACCAGCAGTCATGAGCCAGGTACAGACGAAGAATGGTGGGCAGTTTGTGCGCACTCGCCAGGATAAAGCTAGTATCGATGGATTTGAACTAGCCATGGAAGAAGAAGAAGCCCTCAAAAATTCGGGTCATGCCTCGGAAACGATTGGCTGGCTCGCAATTGAAACAGGTTATGGCAGCTGGGATGGAATGAATTTCCGTGCTGGTCACACAGGAGCTCGTATCGATCATACTTGGGATAAGATTAATTTTGCTCAATTTTTTGATGACTCTCCTAGCCTATTTGCTAGCGTTGCTACCTATCATGGTTCCGATCCAGTTGGTCTAAGATATACGAATCTTGGCGCTTCTAGCACCCAAATTAGGCTAGAAGAAGATCGCAGTCTCGATACGGAAATTGGGCATAGTAATGAATCGGTTGATTTTCTGGCGATCGCTGGTTCGGGCAGTTTAAGTGCTGCACCTTATGACCCAATGACAGCTTTTTGACCTAAAAATTGGCGGGGGAAACTAGATAAATCTACAAAGCAGTTAGCGATTTTAATGCTGCTGTTTCTCCCTGCTATCGACTAGTTCTCATCATATATATAATAAAGTTACTAAATTAGTAAGGTTGAATGCAGTTTGGTATGGTCACTCAGTTTACCTATAAATGCTTAAAAACTTTGACGGTCGAAATACAAAAGCTAGCTGCGGGCATTATCTTTGTTAGCTTAGGACTGCAAACCTTACCCGCTCAAGCCGAATCTAAAATATATAATCCCCCCGCAATTACCTCTGAAAAAGAGATTTCAGATATCTTGACGAAAGATGATATCCCCACTGGTGACGGTGGATTTGCTCGGGATTATATTGTCGAGCTAGAAAAAGGCGACCAGGTGACTATCGATCTCACCTCAGATAACTTTGATTCGATGGTTATGCTGATTGCTGGAGATGGAGCTAAGGTTGCTGAAAATGACGATGGACCAGATGGCACAACGAACTCCCTGCTATTTTCACGCATCAGCGAAGGCGGTAAGTTTATTGTCAGAGTTAGAGCCTATGGTGATACAAGTGGTGGTAAGTTTACTCTCAAGCTAACTCGTCTCAAGCCAACAAAGTAACTTTAGCCAATAAGCTTAAAAAGCATTTCTTTGCTAAAAATTTTCTTGAGCAGTTAAGTGGCGAAGCAAAATAATAGTCAAGACACTTAGGGGCGTTATGACTAAGACTGCAAATATTAGCTGATACTTTTTGATTGGGAATGCTGCTAAATTAACGACCACGTTATTAGTTTCCCAGGGAAAATGACTGAAAAAACTCGTGGCGGGGGTAAATTTAAAAGAGTATTGAGTGTGAACATCATTCAGATAAATATCGAGCTTTCTTCGAGCAAAGGTTACTAATATATGATAGACATCTGGTTGTTCAAAAACTCCTGGCACTATAAATTCTGGTTTGTTTCCATTGCGCCCCGTAATTGGAGTTCGTAAGCGCAAGCTCAAATCTTTACCTTCTTGAGCTAGCATAATATTTCGACTATAATTGCCATCTGATAAAGTCACAATTCGAGCTGGTCCAAATTGTTCGGTTTGATTAGTGGTAATAGTCAAATAAAGACTGAATTCACCAGCCTCCGCTAATTTTTGATTGAGAGATGTTGCTGGTTTAGATGTTTGCAACCATTGTCTGGAATCAACTAAGATGCCACGCTCGGTTGATGTTTCTGAGTCAATTGAGAACTTCGGCTGGCGATATTGCCATAACAAGGGAGAAATATGCTGACCATAATCCAAATAACGATGTTCTGCACCGATAAATTTGAAAAATGCGATCAAGCTAGCAGAACGAGAAAAAAAAGTATTGGGTTGACTGAATGCTGTTTTGACTTCCTGCTGGTTTAAACCACGATCGCTGATATACAAATCACTAATTAGTCCATTCCAGGGGCGATCGCCTGTAGCTTCGTTACCAATAGTGAGATAGAAATCATGATCCCAGTTAGATAGGTTAATATTTGCCAGCAAGATCGAGATTATCAACGTTACCACCCCACAGTAGGAGACGAGCATCCAAATTATTGCTCTAAACCCTACAAGCCGAGGATTGAGAGTAAAAATGCCTAGAAGAAATTTGATTATTTGGTTAGGCCATAAATAAATAATTCCGCCGAGAATTCCCCCTAAGATATTACAGATAACATCGCTCAGATTACTAACGCGACTTGGTAACAGTAATTGAGTTGTTTCGACTGTGCTGGAAAGAAAAGCGCTGGCAACACAGACTAGGATAATGGCGCTGCGTCGATTAGCTCGCTGCCGATCCAGGATAATACTAGCTAAACCAATTCCCCAAGGAACAAATAATAATATATTTTGCCAGTAATCTCTAAAACCACTGCCAAACCTGAATTCATTCAGAACATACCGATAGGAAAAGTCAGCAGGAATTGCAAAGTTGAAGGGCGACATGGTTGCCGTGCCAATAGCAGCCAGACTCGCGAGTAACCAGATCTTCCTCCAAAAAGATAATCTACTTTTGATAGTCATTTCCAGCGCCAGATGAACTAAACGATTAATGATTAAAACCAATGCAGGGTTTTCTAATTGATTTTGTACTATAGCAATCCTAAATGAATTGATGGTGTTTAAGCACAACTAAATAATTGTTGATTAGCTGCCTGAACATTTGATAAAAATCGAGCAAGAAAAAATTAAACTCCTGGTTGAGAAATAGGGTTACTTCAAAGGTGCAGATATTTATAGTTATTGACAATAACGTTTGTTCAATATCAGCTCAGGTTAATCAAGCAGATGCTTGGAAAGCAGAAATTATTGAGGCAATTATTTGGAAGTGGCATCAATTCTATCTTTAAAGTCAATTAGCAACTGCATATTATCGAGCATAATATTATTCAAATCTTGAGTTAGGGGTAATACACCCTGGGCACCAAACCAGCGGTCAAAGATTGCCACGTACTCGGGTTTATCTTCTACTAACCCCTGCATGAATTCAATCAGACTATAGTTAACCGTATTCATTAACTGAGAATTGTTTTCGGGAATCATACAGGCTATGCCTTCCCGTGAAAAATCCCCGACAATTTGCCATTTTTGGCGATCGCCAACATTTTGTAACCAGCTTTCTAGCAAGATACCGTCTGAGGCAAAAGCATCAATCTCACCATTTCTTAAAGCATTAAAGCCCGCAGCCCGATCTCGAACAATTACAATTTCTGCTGCTGGTTGAATCCGCCGAATTGTCTTTTCATTCGTTGTTTTTGCTAGTGCACCAATTCGCAGATTTGCCAGAGATGACCCATCCCAGTAATCTTGACCTTTCTTGGTCAAAAGTCTCGTTCCCGTCGAGCTATAGCTAAAGGAAAAATCAACCTGGCGATCGCGTTTCCAGGTAAAGCTACTGGCATCACAAACTATGTCGACCTGACCTTCCATTAACTGAGGAATCCTTTCCTTTGGCTGGAGAGCAGTTAGCTCCAAGTCAATTTCTCGACCATATTCTGTCTCAAGCTGACGAGTAATTAATTTTAAGATATCAACAGAATAGCCAACTAGTTCTCCTTGCTCATTGCGATAGGCAAAAGGCAGTGCATCTTTACTCGTACCTGCAGTTAATTTTCCCGTACGAACAATTTTTTCGACGACTGTTTCTCCTACTGCATTCGGAGTAGCAAAAGCTAATAAACCCAAGCTAAGCCAACAAATCGCTGTCGATCTCGCCCACAAATGTCGCCACATATATATCCCGCCTTTTTTGTTCGAGTTCGTTACATTGTTAGACCAAAAATACCTAAATGACTAGTTAACCCCACGTGATTTAAGAATTATCGCAAAAAATATTATGATTTGTTCATAACTGAGGAAAAAAAACTGTGACTCGAATTTTTCTGACGATCGCTTCAATGTTAGGTGGCATCTCTGTCGTGTTTGGTGCTTTTGCTAGTCATGCTCTCAAAGATCGTCTGAGCGCCAACTCTTTAAGTATTTGGGAGACAGGAACTAAGTATCAGATGTACCATGCTCTGGCGCTGATGCTGGTAGCAATTCTGGTGTCTCGTTTCCCCAACTCCATTTTATTAGTAGTGGCAGGGTATGCATTTATCGCCGGCATCTTTGTTTTTTCAGGCAGTCTTTATGCTCTGACTTTGACGGGAATTAAGTGGCTAGGGGCAATCACGCCCATTGGAGGATTAGCTTTCATAGTGGGCTGGCTTTGTTTAGCTTTAGCTACGTGGCGCATTGAATAAGAGGGGGTTAAAGGAACTATAAGGCAAGATGATCGATAAAAATAGTGAAAACTAGCTGTAAAATCTTAAATATGAATCGATAGTTAATATATTTTTAAGTATTTTAAAATCTGCTCAATTTGTCGGTTATGAAGTTTTTAATATATTCAGATTATGCGTATAGCCCTGTTTACCGAAACGTTTCTGCCCAAAGTTGATGGTATTGTTACTCGTCTGCGTCATACGATTGAACATTTAGAACGCAATGGCGATCGCGTTTTGGTAATTGCCCCAGAAGGGGGTCTGACGGAGTATAAAGGAGCAAAAATTTTCGGTGTGCCAGGCATGCCTCTTCCTCTATATCCAGAATTGAAGCTGGCGCTACCGCCTCTAGGTACAAAAAATGCGATCGAGGAGTTTGCTCCCGATTTAATTCATGTGGTTAACCCCGCGTTTCTGGGGGTTGGAGGCATTTATTATGCCAAAACTATGGGTATACCCTTAGTCGCTTCTTATCACACTCATTTACCTCAATATCTACACCACTACGGCTTGGGAGCATTGGAGGGACTACTGTGGGAACTACTCAAAGCAGCTCATAATAAAGCGCAGCTAAATCTTTGCACCTCCAGCGCCATGGTCGGAGAACTAATCGATCATGGTATAGAGCGGGTAGATCTGTGGCAGAGAGGCGTAGATACAGAAATGTTTCAACCCCATCTAGCTTCTGCCCAAATGCGATCGCGTCTTTCCCAAGGACATCCAGAAGACCCACTCCTGCTATACGTCGGTCGAGTTTCAGCGGAAAAACAAATAGACCAGATCAAGCCTGTTTTAGAAGCTATCCCTAACGCTCGCTTGGCAATTGTTGGCGATGGTCCCAACCGAGAAGCTTTAGAAGCCCACTTTGCTGGCACCAAGACCAATTTTGTGGGCTATCTTCAGGGATTAGAATTAGCTTCGGCTTTTGCTTCAGCTGATGCTTTTGTCTTCCCCTCCCGTACCGAAACTTTGGGTCTGGTACTCCTCGAAGCCATGGCTGCAGGATGTCCCGTCGTTGCTGCACGTTCTGGAGGTATTCCTGACATTGTCACGGATGGGGTTAATGGCTATTTGTTTGAACCTGATGACCCTGATGGTGCAATCACGGCGACCAAATCTTTACTAGAAGCTACTGCTGCCAGGGAGGAACTGCGCCAGAATGCTCGACATGAAGCAGAACAGTGGGGTTGGGCTGCTTCAACCCAACAGCTACAGAGATACTATCGTCATGTTTTAGAGGCGGAATATGGAGTTTCCGCTGCTTAAAATTAGGGCATGTCATCAATTAAGAAAAAGAGCTTAGAAAATGGCGTTAAGCAGCAACAGCAAAATTAGCAGAATAATAAATCCACCTAATTTCTGATTAAAAGTAAGTTCTTCTGAATTTTTAGGTATTGGCGTAGCAACATCTGACCTAACAGCATCTTGGTTTATGGCTGCTTGATTGACTACGTCTGCAATCTGTTCTGAAATAACAGACTCCTGTGATTTAGGTAAATTTAAATCAGACTGAGGATTATTCTTAATTAAAGAGCGATCGCTTCTGGATGCAGTCGCTGCGGACGCAAAGCGTCCCAGTCGTGCGATGCTCCGCATCAGAGTTTCCGAAGGAAACCTGGACACGAAGTGTCCGCGACGACGATCTGAGCCTTCGGCTCTGCGGGGAAACCCCCAAGACCGCGCTGTATCGCTTTTGGCTATAGCAGGACGAGTAAAAGTTGCCACAGGAGCATATCGTTCCCGCTGTCTGGGTGGCAAACTAGCAGCAAGTCGCCCCCGTAAAGGAGGACTAATCCTAGCAGCGCGACGGGGTAGATGATTCATCGGCGACCAATCCTCACAACTTCACCATCAAAAGTAGGTAAGGAAAGCACAAAAGGATCGGTTGAATAGGTTAAAGCCTGTTCTTCTAAGATCGTAATGGCAATTTCTTCTCCCATCCGCAGACTGTCGTAATAGTCAGTAAAGAAGTGTACCCCCGCCATATTGCGACCGATTGAGATATTTGCAGCCAGCTTATTTAGTTCCCCTTCCAGAGTGAGAAACTGATCTGGTGTACATGACTGAAGATTTTCCGCAGGAACACCTTCTCCTTTGTCGGGATTGGGTAAAGTTGGCGCACGAAAAGCAATACGTCGATCTTGATCGCTATCTTCATAACGTTTGAACTTGGCATCATTAGGATTGTTGGCATCGCCAACCAATACCGCACTAGTATCAAAAAATGCCTTAAGAATAGTCACACAAGCTCCTGCTACCGTAGCATGTCCCGCACCGTAGGCGGGGTGCATGGGCGAACCTTCGGCAAAAGCCATGGGTAAGAAATGAGTTGAATTAGAAATTTTCTCAATCTCGCTGAGTGTTGCTGATAAAGGCTCTTTTAATAAAGCAATATCTCTTGCAAGTCCTGGTGGAGTCTGTGCTTTTACTGTATCTAATGGATCGTTCAATAATTCAATTCTGGCTGCCAGAGCTTCTGGACGCAAACGCAGATGATTATTAAATTTCTGGAAACGTACTGCTTTCAAGGCTCTAGTCGAAACTTCTGTTACGAGGTTCAGAATGTGAGGTCCGCCATACAGAGCAAATCCCCCCGCATTACGACGAGTATTAACATTTTCTGCTGCTACTCCTCCCCCAGATAAATGATCGAAACCAGGATCGAAAGGTGTTTTCATGCCTAGCAAAATAATACAGGCGTTTAAATAGGCTTCGTAAAGAGCATCAAAATGAACATAGGTTGCTAAATCGCGGGGTGTCGAAATAAATCGTCTAGCAGGGCGACTGTTCTCAGCATTTTCATCCTCTTTGACATAGGTTTGTTTGTTGAGATCGTTATCGAATTGGTCGGGATTTAATCCGCGCTGCACCTTAACATAAGTCTCCATGTCAATCATGAAATCCTTATTAGGGTCAGCAACAGGAACTTTTTGATCGATTTGCAATACCCCGTAAGTAATCAAACCCTCTGCAACACTACCTTTACCATTAAGATCTTGATTCCCTAAAAGCAAAAATTGAGATAGGTAAGGACCAACTTCTACCCCAGGTGACGAACCGCGAAATATGGTTTGGAGATCTAATTGGCGATCGCCATTATCATCTATAACAGTCTTACGAGAACGACCAGTTTGATTTTTGATGTAGGCAAGATCGTTGAGACGGTTTAAAGAACCTTGAAGAGATTCGTTTGTTTTTCCCGTTTCAAAGTCATTAAACGGCACATCTCTGAGAATTGCCAGCTCATAGACTTCTGCCATTTCAAACACTAGTTCGGAATTAATTTTTCCGTCTACACCAAGCACAGGAGGAGCTGGAGGCATACTTACAGCTTGAGTATCTGCCCCGTCTAATTCGTAAGCCACCCCCGCAGTAGGAGCTTCCCACTGTCGAAAATTTTGACTTGGATGATCTTCTTGGGCATTTTTCAGATCGATTTCTTCAACGTTAGATGTCTCAGACTTAAATTCAAATTTTGCCCCATGGCGGACTCGATCCGAAAATGGGTCGATAAATCCCTCATCGATCGCCCGACGAAATTCAACAAAATCTTGCGGATCTGCTAGTAGTCCCGTATCGGGATTGTGGGGTAATCCTTTGGTAAAAGACATAAAATATAGATCCCCAGCGTATTTTTGCTCGTCTCCATTCGCTTTTTGCTGTGGCTGCTGGCGACTGCGAGCTAATTCTGCTGCTTCTAAACGGATAGCGTAGGACTCCTGTCGGCGATCGCTCATTAGATTTTCCTCTTAATTGCTTGTTTAGTCAGTTGAAACTCAGTTGTCTTGCTTGTGCATCACAATAAAACCATGGTTTTTGTAAATTACCCCTCGGATTTAGCTTCTCTTAAACTGTATGTAGTTTTATTACACAAGTGTTTTGTGATGGGAGTGTCATAGAGGTAAAAGGTAGAGAGTATGATGGTTATCTGAGTTTACGGAATTAGAGAATATCGAACGAGAATATCAGTTTAATTATGTTTTCAAGGGCGATCGCTCTCGACCTGTAATTCTTTTTTTACATGGTTTTATGGGTGACTGTCGCGATTTTGAGGAAGTTATTGCTCGCCTCCCAGAATTTTGCTGCCTAGCGATAGACTTGCCTGGTCATGGTCGGACTGAAGTTAGACAAGATAGTGATTATCAGATGGAAAATATTGCTGTCGGACTGATTGAACTATTAACAGAATTAGAGATTGAGCAGTGTTTTTTGGTCGGCTATTCTATGGGAGGACGAATTGCTCTGTATTTAACCGTCAATTTTCCGCAATTTTGGCTAGGAACAATTTTGGAGTCAGCATCTCCAGGTTTAGCAACTCAATTAGAACGAGATCGCCGTATTATTGATGATTTGCAGTTGAGTCAACAGCTAGTAACGGTAGATTTTGCGGTTTTTTTAACTAACTGGTACGCAAATCCTTTATTTAAATCTTTTAGAGTTCATCCTAATTATCAGCAGGCGATCGCACGCAGACTACAAAATAATCCTCTTCAACTAGCAAAATCTTTGCAGCATCTAGGCTTGGGCAAGCAGCCTTCTCTCTGGTCGGATTTAGCTGAGATCAAAACGCCTCTCCTGTTGGTCGTCGGAAGTTTAGATCAAAAATTCTTGGCAATCAATCAGACAATGTTTTGCATCGCATCTCAAGCTTGTTTAAATATCGTTGAAGATACTGGACACAATATTCATTTTGAGCAGACAATAAAATTTTGCCAACTGCTGCAAGATTTCCTCAGAGAATGTCTTTAGTAGTAAATGTAGATTATGAGTTAGCTATCAGTAAAAACATCAAAGTTGCTAATGCTTTTGACTGATAAAGTGACCTTTCATTCTCCCCTAAGTGATGATTTACTACACTGGCTCATCGGTTAATTGATCGTGACAATAGCCAAACTCTGAGCTGGCGTTCCATCATCGGGCAGTGCAAATAGTGTCTATCCTTGAACACTGCCAACATGTCTAAAACAAACAGCTAATTATGAGCGTTTAACCTTTATTTGATTCTCACTATACGGAAGATTTTGTTGCTCGAATACGCTAAAATTCTCAGTAATTACACATAAATATAGAAGTAAAAAATATATCTCTCTTATCTAAGGAATTCTTTCTGACGATGATCTCGAAATTTAGCGAGCTGAATTATGAGGAGATTTTAGCAGTATTAACAATCTTATGAATATTCAACCATCACTATCATTGACGGGGATTGCAGTAAACGGTTCTTCCTCTACAGACAGCAGTGTTTTAACTGGGCTATTCAAAAATCTCCAGGTCGCTAAAACAGAAGCAGAGCTACTGCAGACGGGAGTCAATCTTGCTTACCAAGCTTTAAAATGCGATCGCGCTGTTGTTTATAGTTTACAGTCTGATTCTTACTGCCAGGTTGTAGCAGAGGCAGTAACTCCTGGCTATACTCAAACCCTGGGAATGACAATTAAAGACTCCTGTTTTGAGGATGGCTACATTGAGAAATATAGTCGTGGTCGAGTACGGGCGATTAATGATATTCACCAATCAACAATTAATCCTTGCCACATTGAAACCCTAGAGAAAATTGATGTCAAATCTAATTTAGTGGCACCGATTGTTCAGTCGGATAATTCTTTGTATGGCTTACTGGTAATGCATCAATGTGCCAGCAGTAGAGAATGGCAACAGTCGGAAGTAGAATTGGTATTGCAAATATCCAGCTGGTTGATCGGGCAAATCAATCGCCTTCAAACCTATGCCAAGTTAGAATCCCAAGCAGAAAGATTCAAACAAATTCGCAAGCTAATGAATCGGGCAATCGGCGAGCTGCACCGTTCGACTAGTAGCGAAGAAGTTTTACAGCAAGGGGTATCCCAAGCCAAAAAAATTATTAACTGCGATCGCGTTGTCGTCTACGGACTGCAGTCGGGAAATATGGGCAAAATTGTTGCCGAAGCTAGCGAGCCTGCTTTAGCCTCTATCTTGGGCAACGTAATTAAAGATCCTTGCTTTGAATATCGTTATATAGATCAATATCAAAAAGGGAGAATCCGCTCCATTCCCAATATTTTTGAAGCAGGCATGACTGATTGTTATGTGGAAAACTTGGCAAAAATAGGGGTTAAGTCCAACTTGGTAGCGCCAATTAACTGGGATGACGGCAACATTTATGGTTTATTAGTAGCTCATCAGTGTTTTGAGTTTAAAGATTGGCAGCAGGAAGAAATTGAAAATTTTCAGGAGATTGCTTTTCACACAGGACTATCTCTATCAAAGGCGAAAATAAAAGATCAGTCCCATTCTGTTGAAATGGGATTACATCAGCTCAATCATGTGAAGGATACTGTCCATCTCGCAAAATCCAAAATTGAGCAAATCAAACAGCCGCTGCTCAACACCGGCAAGATTTTAGTTGAGGTCAACAATCTCAATAAGCTGCTGGAAAGAGAAATCAATCAAATCAATCAGACTGGCTTGGCACAGACAAAAAAAGATACAAAGCTAATTCAGATTATTGCTCGCAAATTAATTACGATTACTTCAAAACTACGAGGTTCTCTCAGTCCAGTTAATAGTAGCGGTAATGAAGCTAGGCAATTTTTAGAGGAGGCAATTGAACATATTGATCGCGATCGGGAGAATTTAACAAGTTTATAGATATTTATCCTGATTTTCCTTTATTCAAGATGAAGAGTAGGAAAAACAGATCGGTTAAAGTAACTAATAGGATTAAAAAATCAACAGAAACTTTATCGTTCTTCAATGCCTGCAAAATCATCGTTTGCTAACTACTCTCTGTGGATTACGGGAACATCTCGTACGGGGAAAACTGATCGTTTGATCGAAGAATTCTATGGCTGGGTTAGACAGCAGCTAATCAAACCCAAAACGAAAGCTGCGCCCCCAAATTTAGCCTCAGGGATTTTGGTCTTTGCTGCTAATAATCAAAATCGTCGTCAATTAAGCGATCGCCTGGTACTAGCTATAGATGGTACTTACCCTGCAATTTGTAAGACCCCAGTGGGATTTATTACTGATGAAGTGATGTTGTTTTTCCCCCTCATCTTTGAAACCTTGAATCTTAAGGCGCAGTTTCCCCTCAGGCTACGCCCAGAAACAGAGCAGGAATTAGCGACTCAGCTATGGCGCCAGGAACCAGATTGGCTAGAATTATGCCAGTTTGATAATGAATATCGTTTAGTGCGTCAAACTCTAGATTTAATGCAGCTTGCAGGGGCAAGTGGGGTTAAAACAGAAGCTATTTCTACAGTTCTGCAACAGGGAATATCTGTCTATGAGGGAGACGACCGCAGTCGGCTTTATCAACGAATGGGGGAATTATTAGTTGATTGGCGTAGCTACTGTCTAGATCGAGGTTTACTTACCTATGGTTTAATCTATGAGCTTTACTGGCGTTTTTTACTGCCTAATCCTAAATATCACCAGCATTTAAGTCGTCGCTATCAGGCGGTATTTGCTGACGATGTGGATGACTATCCAGCGATCGCCCGTGATTTATTTGAGGTGATGTTAGACAAAGGCGCAACCGCTGTCTTTACCTATAATCCTCACGGTCAGATTCGTTTGGGCTTAAATGCCGATCCGCAATATTTGTTGGGGTTAAGCGATCGTTGTCAGCTAGAAAAGCTTGTCCCTTCAGCTAAAAATATTGGATTAGAGTTTGCCGATACGGCGGTAGATTTAGTAACGGAAACTGCTTATTTAGTTTCTGCTCCTGAGTCGATTCAATCTTTGCAAACCATCTCTCGCGCTGAATTGTTACGACAGAGCGCCGAAATCATTATTCAAGCAGTACAGGCTGGGGAAATCGAGCCTGACGAGATGGCAATCATTGCTCCTGGGTTAGATGAAATAGCTCGCTATAGCTTGATTGAAATCTTAGCTGCAAAAAATATTGCCGTAACTCCCCTCAATGAGCAGCGCCCGATTATTAGCTCCCCTTTAGTTAGAAGCTTACTGACTTTGCTCGGCTTAGTTTATCCAGATTTGGGTCGTCTAATTGACCGTAACGCTGTCGCCGAGATGCTGATTATCTTTAGTCAGAGGCAGATTGACCCTGTACGAGCGGGAATGATTGCTGATCTTTGCTATTTGGTAGATTCTAAACATCCATCTTTAGCTCCTGTCGAAATCTTTCCCCGTTGGGATCGTCTAGGACATCAGGCGACTACTGCCTATCAGAAAATTACTAGCTGGATTGAAGCGAACAAACATCGACAGCAGCAGCAAAGCTTTTTAACTCCAACCGTCCTACTCTCTGAAGCGATTTCTTATTTTTTAGACAGTAGCTCTTTAACCAGCGATCGCCTAGCTATACTGCGAGAATTGATGGAAACAGCCCAGCATTTTTGGGAAGTAGACCGCCGATTAAAAGCCAACGAACCAAGTTTTCAAACTCAAACCGCTACTATTGCCCAGTTTATTCAGCTATTACGACAGGGGACAATTACAGCCAATCCTCGACCTCTCCGCCAGTTTTCTGCCAAAAAGTCAGCCGTTACCCTTTCAACTGTTTTCCAATATCGTTCTTGGCGATCATCCCATCGTTGGCAGTTTTGGCTAGATGCTAGCTCTCCTCTCTGGTCACAGGGTGGTGCAGCGACTCTGTTTGCTGCGCCTCTATTTCTCAAGGATTGGGATGAAACAGCCTGGATGCCAGAAGATGAATACAAAATGGATACAGAGCGTTTGGAACGAATTATGCGAGACGTGATGACCAGAGCCACCGAGAAAATCTTTCTCTGTCATAGCGATTTGGGAGTCAACGGTACAGAACAAGCGGGAGCACTATTGCCTTTAGTTCATGCCACAACTCAGGTTCAGTTAGCAGTCAATAGTTAACCAATAATTTCGCACTTCAGAAAATTTAGACTTGGTGGCGATCGCCTGACTGAAACTATAAATCCACCAAGCTTAGGTATTTCTGAGCAAGCAAATATTTCCGAGTTACGAATGCTGTTTTATGGTGTATTGGAGCCATAGCGTAAAACAAAATCCGATCCAGATGGTGCGATCGGGTAATAATATACAGATGAGAGAATGAGATAACCTTTAGGCAAATACAGATAGTTGAAACTGTGACAGACGCAAAAAGCTACAAAGATACCGTAAATCTGCCCCAAACCGAATTCAATATGCGGGCAAATGCTGTGGTGCGCGAACCAGAATTGCAAAAGTTTTGGGCGGAAAACCAAATTTACGAGCAACTGTCACAGAACAATATTAAAGAGTCTTTTATTCTTCATGATGGTCCTCCCTACGCCAACGGTTCATTACATATGGGTCACGCGCTGAATAAGGTGCTGAAAGATATCATCAACAAATATAAACTCTTGCAGGGACATAAGACAGAATATATCCCTGGCTGGGATTGTCATGGACTGCCAATCGAATTAAAAGTTCTGCAAAAAATCAAGTCAAAAGAGCGTAAAGAATTAACTCCCCTTAAGCTACGTCAAAAAGCCAAAGAATTTGCGATCGCCGCCCAGCAGGAACAGTGTGCTAGCTTTAAGCGTTATGGTGTGTGGGGGAACTGGGAGCAGCCCTATTTAACTCTGACTCCTGATTATGAAGCAGCCCAGATCGATGTGTTTGGGCAAATGGTGTTGAAGGGACATATTTATCGTGGTTTAAAACCTGTTCACTGGAGTCCTAGTTCTCGTACTGCTTTGGCTGAAGCAGAACTGGAATATCCCGAAGGACATACTTCCCCTAGTATCTATGTCGCTTTTCCCGTAACTGAATTGGGAGATGGTGCAGCAGAATTAAAAGAATATTTGCCTAAACTGAACGTTGCAATCTGGACTACGACTCCCTGGACTATTCCTGGTAATTTAGCGGTTGCGGTGAATGAAAAGCTGGAATACGCGGTTGTGGAAATTACCTCTCCCCCAGCCCCTCTCCTACAAGGCGAGGGGGGTTACTTGATAGTGGCGAAAGACTTAGTAGAAGAATTAGCTGCAAAGTTAGAAACAGAATTGACGGTTAAGACTACCTTCTTGGGTAAAGCTTTAGAGAATACTGTTTACCACCATCCTCTTTTTGATCGCGATAGCAAAGTTGTCATTGGTGGCGACTATATCACTACTGAGTCGGGTACAGGTTTAGTCCATACTGCCCCTGGACACGGACAGGAAGATTATATTACAGGGCAGAAATACGGTTTACCTCTGCTTTCTCCTGTAGACGATGTGGGGCGCTTCACGGACGAAGCAGGCAAGTTTGCTGGCTTGCAGGTAGTGGCGAAAGGCAATGAAAAAGTCAGTCAGGGTAATCAGGCAATTATCGATGCCCTAACCGAAGCAGGGGCATTACTTAAGCATGAAGAATACGCTCATAAATATCCTTACGACTGGCGTACGGGCAAACCCACAATCTTCCGCGCTACCGAACAGTGGTTTGCTTCGGTTGAAGGTTTCCGCGATGCAGCATTAGAAGCGATCTCTAACGTTACCTGGATTCCCGCCCAAGGAGAAAAGCGGATTACGCCGATGGTGAGCGATCGCTCTGACTGGTGTATTTCCCGTCAGCGTAGTTGGGGTGTCCCAATTCCCGTTTTCTACGATCTAGAAACTAACGAGGAATTGCTAACTGAAGAGACGATTAACCATGTTAAAGCGATTGTGGCTGAAAAAGGTTCTGATGCTTGGTGGGAACTATCGGTAGAGGAATTATTGCCCGAACAGTATCGTAATAACGGGCGTACCTATCGCAAGGGTACAGATACGATGGATGTTTGGTTTGACTCTGGATCTTCATGGGCTGCGGTAGCTAAGGGTAGAGACTTAAAGTATCCCGTAGATATGTATCTCGAAGGTTCGGATCAACATCGCGGCTGGTTTCAATCTAGCCTACTTACCAGCGTTGCTAGTAACGGGATCGCCCCTTATAAAACCGTCTTGACTCACGGCTACGTCGTCGATGAGAAAGGCTTCAAAATGAGTAAGTCAAAGGGTAACGGTATCGCCCCCGAATTAATCATCGAAGGTGGCAATAATAAAAAGCAAGAACCCGCTTATGGTGCTGACGTGCTGCGTCTTTGGGTATCTTCCGTCGATTATTCTTCAGATGTGCGGGTAGGCAAGAATATCATTAAGCAGACTTCCGATATGTACCGTAAGGTGCGTAATACGGCGCGTTTCTTGCTGGGTAACCTACACGACTTCGATCCGAAACAGGATGCGATCGCCTATGCAGACTTACCCGAATTAGATAAGTACATGCTGCACCGTATGACAGAAGTATTTGCCGAAGTCACGGAAGCATACGAAAGCTATCAGTTTTTCCGCTTCTTCCAAGCAATCCAAAACTTCTGCGTAGTCGACTTGTCTAACTTCTATCTCGATATCGCTAAAGACAGACTATATATCAGCAGCCTAAACTCCTTCCGCCGTCGTAGCTGTCAGACAGTATTAGCGATCGCCATTGAAAATCTCGCAAAAGCGATCGCACCTGTACTCTGTCATATGGCAGAAGATATCTGGCAAGCCTTACCCTACGACACTGGCTATAAATCCGTGTTTGAATCTGGCTGGGTAGAAACTCAAAACGAATGGCAAAAACCCGAATTAAAAGAATTCTGGACAACTATTACCGATCTACGAGATGAAGTAAACAAAGTAATGGAACAGGCAAGAACAGCAAAAGCGATCGGCTCTTCCTTAGATGCCAAAGTACTATTACAAGTTGCCGATGCAGACTTAAAAAATAAGCTTGCTGAGTATAATTCCTCTGATACTTTGAGCGATAAAAACGTCGATGAACTACGTTACTTTTTCTTAGCTTCTCAAGTAGAACTAGTCGATTCTCTTCCCGATGCTGAATATAAAAGTCAGTCGGAGATTGCCAATATTGCTGTAGTTAAAGCCGATGGTCATAAATGCGATCGTTGTTGGAATTATTCTGAGTCTGTGGGTATTTTTTCCGACGATCCGACAATTTGCGATCGTTGTAATGCTGCATTAAAAGGCGAGTTTTAATTCTATTTAATCGTAGGGATAATGGTCTATCCCTACTAAAATTTTAGTAATGTAATTTGATAGCGAACTTACCTGAGAAAACATTAATCAAAATCTTAGGTTTACAAAAACAGCTTTTTGAATTTATCAATCATGAATAAGAAAATACCTGATATTAAGACCAGAGAAAAATCCGTATTACGCCTCAAGGAAGCCTGCTTAATGCTCGATGCTTTAAATATGACTTTAGATGAAGCGATCGCTAGTTCTAAAGTTGATATTCGCAACAATAGTATCAATATTCGCCGTCGTCAAAAAGCAGAACGTTTGTTTGCAAACTATAAAAAGAGCGATTAGATAAGGCGATCTCTGTTGGAATTATTCAACCTCTGTTGGAAGTTTTACAGAAGATCCCACAATTTGCGTAACGAAGTCATGCCGTAGGCTTATCGTTGTAATGCTGCATTAAAAGGAGAGTTTTAATCGAATCTAAAATTATGGGGATGACAAACTATTCATCCCTATTTATTTTCAAATCTATAATTAGAATTGCAAAATGACTGCATCTTTTGTCTTTGAGTTGAGATCGAAAATTGAACCAGAAAAAATTCAGCAGCAGCTATCTAAAATATGGACACGTTCTGTTGATAGCTTCGTCGAAATGACGATTTCTTTCTGTAATTTAATGATGGCGAAAGTGCTTATTTAAAACTAAAATCGTGGGGCAAAAAAATGAGTTTCGACAATGAATCGTAAAGCCTATCGCAATATAGTCGTTATTACCCAGAAGATTATTAAAGTATTTGCTTATGGAGGAATTTCTCTGTTTGTTCTACTGTCGTTATACTTTGCTGCTACTTTTGGTAAAATTTACTATTATGAGAGTACTGCTTCTCTTCGCAATGAATACGCCATCAACTATATTAATCGCGAGCAGCAAAGGCATTTTCATGACAATCAAGAATTTTTCAACCAAACTAAACTTTCAGAATTATCTCTTGAAGAGCATAGACCTTATTATGATTACTTTGTCGGTTTAGAATCAGATAAGGCATATGTTTACTCTATTGCTAAATATAAATACGATCGTAAAAAAATATTAGGAATTGATATTGGAATT
>JBCBEA010000016.1:0-18707 GCA_038529195.1 Cyanobacteria bacterium J06600_6 | reverse complement strand
AAGGCGGTAGGCGTAATATGGGTACAAGCCACCATAGCAGAGGCGAAATGCTAACTACATAAGCAATTCCGTACCATTTGAAATATCTTTGACCCCGATAGTCTTCGATTACCCAAGAGTTATGTTTCTCCATGTCTTCGTACACCACAGGATTGTCTTGAGCTTCTAATAAAGGGATGCCAGGTAAGATAAGAAAAGTACGTAAGAGGTAGACAATTTTTTTGCAAAAGCCACAGTCGCGATCGTAATTTATTTTTAGTCCTGCGATCGCCTGACTATAAATACGTTTGTATAGCAAATTCCAGATGCGGCTAGGAATTAAGGCTAACCAAATGATAGTTAATACCGCAGTTGCTAAAGATAAGCCTTGAGCAAAATGAAAAACAATAAAAAAGGCGATCGCAACTAAACGCCAAAGATTATCAAACCAGGATATAAATATTAGTAAGGAACAGAATAATACAAGCCATAAGCTGCTGTTTGGTAAAGGCGACAAAGCAGATAAGTATATTAAGCAGAGTTGAACTATGAAACTAACTGTTCCAGCTGAAGTAATTCGATTCGGAATTGTTTTCATAGAAGTATTTAGGGCGCGATCGCAACTGTAAAATACTCCTAAAGGTAAGAACATTGACCAGAAGCTAGCAAGACGTAAAATATCATCAAAATTGTTAACTATATTAGGGTTACGGTTGTGTAAAGATATCAACATCAGCCAGCAAAATACGCTTGCAAGAGTAGTTCGATAGCCAATTAATAACAAGCCAGCCCAAAATAAAGCAAATAGAAATAATAACTGCTGCCCAAAAACTGATCCTGTTGATAAATGGAGTGACCAAGAAGCCGTATCAATAATGCTATTAACTAAATCAATACGGGGCAAATTTCCATAGTCGCTATAGTTAGCTTTTATTTGACTAAACTTAGTCACCAGGTCGCCAATTATTACTAATGCTAAAGCAATTCTGAATAGAGCAAGCGATCGCAAATCTAGAGTAAATATATTTGATAATTTTAGAGGATTTTTATTAGTAAACATGGTTCATCTTCTTTGAAGATCGCTTTTCGACTGATTGAGTTTTAAAAGAGGCGAAAACGGTGCAACTAAGGGTAATAAAGAGAGCCAATAGCTCAAAGCTTGGGATTTAATTCTTTTTCTACCGTTGGGTTCAGTGGTGGTGAGCCAAGGAGTCTCTGCAGCACTACTGACCAAGTTAAACCGAACTATTTGTAGCCAGTCTAGGTAATAGAGCAATTGAAATAAAGAAAATTCGGTGAATAAATCCTTTCTCAAGCTAATAGTTACTCTTTCTGGAGGGATATTTAGAAAAAGAGGATATAAACTAATTGAAAGTAATCCAAAAGAAATTAAGCCTAAAGTAAATTTAACAGAAAATAAAATTCCTAAATGTAGCATAATACCAATTAAAAAAGCCCATTCTCGCCATTTTTTACTCCACAATGCCCAAAACAAAAAGCCTTCAGCAGCTAGTGCAAACACAGCCAAACCGCGATAGATCCCCGGAATTTGGGTTAAATAGGGAGCGACTGGACCATTAAGATTGAGATACATTAATGCTCCAGATAGCCAATCGGGTCTTAATTTGACGACAAAAGTATAAAAGTAAACAATACTAAGCTGAATCTTGAGTAAATCCACTACCCAGCCAGCAACTAAATGAGGTCTATGTTTGCGGGCATCAAGAGAAATTGCCGAGCCAGAGTCAGCGATGGTTAATAAGAAAATTAGCAGTAATAATAAGTAGCCGTGGTTGGAATAATTTTGGCGGTCGGCAAAAAAGTAAAGACCGTTACCAAATAAAGCGATCGCGCCACTAAGCCGAGTCCGATAGCCGACGGTCAAACCTAACCCACCCACAAACCACAAAATAAAGGGTAGATAACTGTATTCGGGAGGCAACACTGGCAACCAGCTTGCCCAGGGATAATGAAATAAATCGGGGTTAAAACTAGCTTGGCGACGGTCTATTTTGTTCAACCAGTCTATTAAAAAAGCGATCCCGATACCGATGCGCGAGATTGCTAAGGGACGGGGATTTACTTTACGAGATACCCAGTTATGTAAACTTTTTATCATTAAAAATTAAATGTTTAAGAGCGATTTTTGATACTATTGCACTGATAAACTTGAGGCTGATTTTCATTCGGTTTTAACCTTTGCGTTTGTTTAGCTTCAGGAAACTGCTGGCATAAATAAGCGAGAAAAATATCGCCATAATCCAATCCTGGACGAACGTTATGGGCAAAGTCATCAAGATCAATTTCTGCAGCCAAATCGTTTTTAACTACAAAAAAGCGATCGCCTCCCGCCATATTGGTATACATTTGCCAGCCAAACTGTCTGGGTTTGGGAGAAAAGCCTCTTTCCACTAGCCAAAATAAGGGTACGACAATCTGTACTGTTACCCACCCCACACCCAGAGCTGCAGCCAATACTCGGGGAATAGTCCAATTAATTGTTGATTGTTGATTATTCATGATTGATCAGTGCTTGTCTCATCTGTAAGCCAATTCCCAGCAGCGAAAAGTTATTTTCTGCCCTTTTCTGGGCGTTTAGACTCAATTCTTGTCTGAGAATAGGATTATCTAGTAAAAGAGCGATCGCCTTAGCCAGGGCGTTCGGATCCTCCATCGGCACAATAATTCCCCCATCTGCCCTTTCTCCTGGCAAAATATCCCTAATTCCGGCTGCATCAGCGAGGACAACGGGTAAACCACATGCCATTGCCTCTATCGGTGCGAGGGGAAAACCTTCCTTGCGGGAGGGAAGAGTATAAAGATCGGCTGCACTTAAATAGCGACTGAGGAGATGGCGATCGCTAATAAATTCATTGACCCAAACTATTCCCCTTAGCTGTAACTCATCGATTTGCTGCTGAAACCTGGGCGCATCACTACCCGTACCAATGATCAATAAACAGAGTTCATCATCTGGGTAATTCTGACAGATTTTCTGCCAGGCGATCGCTAAAATATCTAAACCTTTTTGAGCAATCTCCACTCTCCCGTGCCAGACTACCACCGTGGCGTCTTGACTGATACCCAATTCCTGTCTGGTTGCAGCAGTGTTAGACTTCGATGCAGCTACCAAATCTAGGGGATTAAAAATTTGATGAATTTTGCCTGCGGGGAAATCATATTTTTTTTGGACTCTAGCTATCTCTCTTCCCGAAGCAATAATCAAGCCGGCACAGTTTTTTAACGCCCAGCGCCGAAAACCAGATTCGATCGGGCTTTGGGTACGGTCTAACCCCTGAAAGCAGGCGTATACGGGCAAATTTATCCGTTTACCCATCATCACACAGGCATCAAAACGGGCATATTCATATTCCTGACATAATAAAGCCTGGCAATTTTCCCTCTGTAACTCCTCTGCCAGCATATTTAGAGGAGTAGCAAAATATGTTCCCGCACTTTTGAGCGTATTTTTAACTGCCGTTAAACCAGAACGACGGATGCTGTTGGAATCTTCTACATCTTTAAAAGCCTGTCCAGTTTCTGCCCCATAAGCTTTGAGGGAAGTGCTTTTGAGGGAACGATAAACATTATAAAATGGTGCGTGAGGGATGGCGCAAATAGTTGCTCCCGTTGGCAAATGTTCAAATCGAGTCGGCTTGTTTACCTGGGCAGTGATACAGAACAAGATCGGACGCAGTCCCGCTTTCTGTAGAGCTTTGATGTAGCCAAACATGAAACTGCCGACAAAATTTTCGCAGTAGTCTTGAAAAGTAATCTGCATACTCTCCAAAACCTCATCGATTAAATCGTAATTATGGATTAATCCTATACTCGGCTGGTCATTTTTCATCGGTCATTAAACGTTTGCTGATAATTACTGCGGGGATCGGCGATCGCAATTAGGGTTCTGAGTTTTTCAAAGATGTTTCTGCCTAACTTACCAGGGAGTAAATAGCGTAGGGCAAATTTAAGCGTTAGCTTCTGCATAAAAGACTGGCGTAAAATAGGCGGATATTTGGCGATCGCTTTTCTGATGTGTGTTCCTGCTTTTTGCACTAGATTTGACTCCACCCCATGCTGTAAATAGAGACTGGCAATATACATCTGGAGGTTGGCTTCGGTTTGACGGCGTAAATACTGGAGGTGAGGCGGTGCAGCCTGATATGCTTTGGCGATCGTCAATAATGCCTGACTATACATTCTTTCGACGTTAGAAGTAGTCGAACCAAAAGCCCGTCGATACATAATTTGATGCTGGGAAACTACGGCAAATTCTCCTGCCGCAGCCAGGCGCAGCCACATATCCCAATCCTCGCAACCGCTACACTTTGGATCGAAACCGCCGACTTTATCTAGCGCCGACTTTAGTATTAGGGTATTCGAGCCACTATGAACAAAATCTCCCTCTAATAGACGGGGATAAACATCTCCTGCATACTGATACTCTGGAGAAGCATGATAAACATAACCATCCTCCTCTTCATCCATAAAACAAGTCCAGCTATAGGCAACAATTGCCTCAGGATTCTCTTGTAAAGCTTTTAGCTGTAGTTCTAATTTATTCGCTACCCATAGATCGTCGGCATCTAAAAAAGCAAGATACTTCCCTTGAGCTTCAGCTATTCCCCGATTGCGAGCGATCGCCACCCCGCCGTTGGTAGAGCTAATAATTTTAAGTCTTGGCTCATTAATAGACTCAATTACTGCCAGGGTATTATCTGTCGAACCATCATTGACTACTATTAGCTCCCAATCATTATCGGTTTGCTGGCGGACAGATTCAATAGTTTCCTTAATAGTTTGACTGGCATTATAAGCAGGAATAATAATCGAAATCATAGCAATTCTTATTTCTATAGGGTACGTTTATAAATCTCATTTTTGGTTGATGGTTAATTGGGTGTCCCTCTCGCTTTTAAAAAATTGCTGTCTTAATTTAGTTGCCAAGCCTGAGAGCTGATCGGCTCCTTATACAGCTCTATTTCTTCTTGTTCTTGACGTAAAACAATACCGACAAAGAGCAGCGCCGACCAATAGACATAGTTAATATATTCCACACTGTCGGTGAAGCTAGACACAAAGAAGCTGATAAATAAACATAAACCTACTCTGGCAGAATTAGACTTGCGGGCTTGAATAATTAGATTAAACAAGGTGAAAATTACGGCGATCGCAAAAGCCGTAAAGCCAACCAAGCCAAAAGTATATAGACCCCCCAGCCAGGTGTTATGGGTGCCAATCGGCATATTGCCAACTACTCTTGGACCATACTCTGGAACTCTTCCATGTCCCCAGACTGGGGCTTCATTCCACCAAGCTTTAATTGTCATGCGATACAAAATATTGCGGGTGCGAGAAGAATAGAGAGAATCTTTACCGCGAAAGTTAGTAAACTGCTCTTGGGCAAAATTAAGTGCTTTGGCAATTTGAAACGAGAAAATACCCAGGCTAAAAAATGTGAAAGCCGATAAAAACTGCACCTTGATATTAGTAATATTCCTAACTGCCCAGACTACGACCAGTACGAAGGGAATGCACAATAATGCAGCCCTAGATTGGGAAACCATCACCATGATTAATGCCGAAATCATGCCGCTATGACGCCAAATTTTCACCTTATCTTCCCAAGCTAGAAAGAAAAAGAAAACTCCGAGAATTCCCGTCGCTGTGTACCAAGGAGTAAAGGAATAAATTCTTTCTTTGAGAGCATTTTGAAATAAATAAATATGATAATGATCGCTGCCACCGCCGAAAACCTTGAGTGGCGAAACATAGTCAATTTCAGGCATTCCCAGATTGGCAAACAATGTGCCGATAACTACGACTACAGCAGTTTCCAGCGCCATAATACAGGCAGCACGATACATTAGCTTGGGGCGAATAAAAAAATGTCCCATAAAAATAAACATGGGAATAATTGCCCAGCGACGATACCAATTGTTGAGGGTAGAAAATAGCATCAGCTTGAAGCTCAAATCATTATTAAAATGAGCTACCATCATCGCAATTTCAATCATCAAGCCCGCAGCTAACCAGACCCAAGCTGCAGGAGAGACAAAAATTCGCTCTTGAAAGGGAGTCGCTTCGGTTTGGGTGCGCCACAGCCACAAACCATAACCAGTAAACACTAAGCCAATTAAAGGGACAATGATATACAACGAGCCAATTAAATATAGAGGGAAAGTGGCGATCGCTAAATACCAAATTACCTTTTCTGGTATGTTTTGCGGTTGAATATCATGATTATTGAATAACATTATTCATAGTTGTTAGTGGTTAGTTGTTAGTTGTTGGTTGTTAGTCCAGTACGCAACTTAGCCAGTTAAACTTTTGCTGCGATTGATTGCCGAAGCTGGGCTTAATTTACTGCGTAATGACTGCATTGCAGATAATATTTGGAGGTAATTTTGCTTGCCAAAAATCTGCATGAGGTAAATTGCCACTGTTAGACGTAAATTCTCTTTTGTCCAAAATCTTTGCGGATGCTTATCTAAAGCAATTTGGCGATATTTTTTAGCGTTCTGATAATTGGGCTGCGCTATTTGTAAGGATTTCCACGCCAAACAGAAGTAGGCAAAACCATATCCGTGATTGACTAGGGGCTTTAATTCGGAAGGGGCATCACTGTAGGCTTTTTCGAGGACGAGGTTAAAACTGCGCTCCATTCCTTGAATGTTGCGAGAGCCACTGCTAACCCTCTGGCGATAGTAAACTAAGGGCTGGCGTATCGCTTTAAATTGGTATTTGAGGGCTAACCGCAACCACATATCCCAGTCAAGGGCGTAGGATCTAAGGTTAGTGTCGAACAATCCCACATCATCAAAACAGCTACGGCGAATCATAACCACGCTACCGCACTCTATCTGATTGACCTTGATTAAATCTTGCCAAATATAGCCTTCTGCTTCGGTTTTAACGATTCTGCCCGTAGATTCTCCCTCATCGTTCATATAAGTTACCCAGGTGTAGGCAATACTCACTTCAGGATGGCGATCTAGAAGTTCTACCTGTTGGGCTAGTTTAGTCGCCTCCCAGAGGTCGTCAGCATCCATAAAGGCGATATATTCTCCTTGAGAATTTACAATTCCCGTATTACTCGCCCCTGCTAAACCCATATTTTTTTGGGTGATCAGCTGAATACGAGGATCTTCTAATTGGGATACCCATTCTGAGGTGTTGTCACTACTACCATCGTCCACCACAATTAATTCGAAATCGGTATAGGTTTGGGCTAATACATTGCTAATGGTTTCTGGCAGATATGCCATGAGATTATAGGCAGCAATGACTACGGATACTTTGGGCATTTTTTTAATTAAACAATTGGGTTATTTTTTGAGTAGAGTATTTAAATCTGTAGCAGGAGTAAGGGTTTGACTGCCATTACCGTTGCTGTTAGCTGTGGTTGGTTTGGCGGTGCTGCTAACCCATAAAGAAGCGATCGCCGTAGTCAAAAAGACCGAACCCATAAAAGTCCCTAAGCCCACTAGTGCGGGGTCGGGGGAGCTTGGCTTAGTAGCTAAACTTGGTTGAATAGCTACCTGAATTTGAGGATAGGCATCATAGAGGTTGCTTTCTGCCAGACGAGATTTGGCTAGGTTGGATGAATAGACGGTTTCCGCAAATTTCACATCCTGCTGGAGTTTTACGAGGCTCGATTCCTGCTCCACCAACTGTTTTTCTTTGCCGTCTAGCCGGGCAACCTGTTGGGCTAGTTCCCCAGCTTTGGCTTCTAAGCCCTCGGCTTCTGCCTGTAGAGAGACAATCTCCTTCAGCAAACTACCGCGATAAGAATCGTTTTCATCTCCTGTGCGCAGGTTTAGCTGCTGGAGTAATTCGGGGGAGGGGGTACGCCCTAAAAGTTTGGCGCCTCTTTGCAACATAGCCTGACGAGCAGATTCGGACTCCTGCTGTTTTTCCACAACCATCGGGCTACCGACTTGGAATTTGGCTGCTGCACTAATCATTTCCCCACTCATGCGAGTGTACTCGGCTAAGTACTGCTGAAACAAAGAGTCAGAGTGCAGGGCAAAAGCTTCTTTTGCTGACGCTGCGTCAAGACCCAAATTATCAGCAAGATTTTGAGACTGGGTTTTAATTTGTTTTAATTGCGACTCAATTTCTGCCTGCTGGCGACGTAATTGTTCAAGATTGGAGGATAGATTCCCCGCTTTATCTCGCGACCCCAGAGTCGAGCTGGCTCGATAATCCGCTAGCTTTTGACGAGCATCCTGGAGAGCCATTTCTGATTTTGCCAAACTGCCCTGGAGGTTAAGATCGGTTTGACTAATCTGTCCCTGACGTAGTTCTTGTAATTTGTTTTCTAGGGTAATTTGCAGAGCGATCGCTTTTTGCTGGGCTTCTTCTGGGCTATCTCCTTCAATACTCAACTCCATCATCGTCGTGTTATCGACAATTTCTATCTCTGGCTTACCGTATTCCTGGCGTTTTAAACCCACCTGCTTGGCTGCCAGCCCTAGGATTTCTTTTTCTTTGAGTAAGAATTTATAATCCTCTCGCGGATCGAACAGACTATTGCGGTAGGGAGATTCAATGTTAGTACTTAACGAACCCACGTCGGGGATATTGATATTATTAGAATTTTGGCTAGAAGGTAAGCTGACTGCCCATTTACTGGTGTAGGTGGGGCTTTTTAGCATCAGGTAGGCGATCGCCAGTCCCCACAGAGCGAGATTACCCAGCAACCAGTAAGGAAAATAGTGTTTCCAGCTTTTGCGGATGCGGGGAGCTTTGCTAGAGAAAAAGTCTAGAGAACTAAAGCTAGTTTTGACCCGATCTACCCCACCGTTTGTGCTAGCCAAACTAACTGGAGCAGAAACCAGCTGGGTATCTACAGTGGGAATAGCCTTGTGTAGTAAGCCAGGACTAAATTGGGTGTAACCGCGATCAACTAGGCGAATTGCCTCAATCAAATCTTTTGGAGGAGTATTCTTCAATAAATAGCCCATTGCCCCCGCCTGTAAAGACTGTTGAATATACTCGTCGCGGTCGTGCATACTTAAAACGATAACTTTGATGCTGGGCAAATCTCGATGTATCGTTTTGATCAGATTTAAACCATTTAATCCAGGCATTTCTAGATCGACCAACATTAAATCTGGCAGCATTTTTTTGGCTAACTCTACCGCGCTATAACCGTCGCTAGCTGCCCCAATAACTATTAAATCTATTTCAGGAGTTAAAATAGTCTTTAAAGTTTCGCGGATGGTTTTTTGGTCGTCAACGATTAATATACGTGGCATTTTTATAATCTTTGTTATTAATTAATATCTTAGATCGTTTTGATTATTTATAAGTTAAACAAGGCTGATTTTTATCAGAATGACTTAATTGTGCAATATCTATTTGCTGATAGTAAATACCTCTACCATCCGTTCCGGCAAAAACTAGCCCTGGATATTGTTTACTGGCAGTTAAGACTTTAGTTGAGCGAGGAATTTCTGCTAAATTGTTTACTTTTTGCCAATTGTTTCCCCCATCTGAAGTGAAAAACAATCCTGACCGATTATCATGCTCTCCATAAACATAAACAGCAGCAGTATATTTTTTATTGATCGGCTTTCCAACTGTTACTAAATAGGCGCTATTAATCGACTGAATCTGGCTAAAAGATATGCCTCCATCTACTGAATGATAAAGCCCATTTTCTGCCAGGCTAAGCCAAATTTCTCCTTCTACGGCGGGGGTAGTGGTTAAAACATATCTTTCTGATTGAGGCAAGTTGCTAACTACCTCTTGGAAAGATTGACCACCATCGCTGCTGCGATAAACCTTACCATCCTGATAGTAGTAAAAGCGATCGCCATTGACCCCATCGGCAGCGAGGGGTTGATTCCAATTCCAAGGACCAGGTTTACCGTTGGGCAAACCAGTTACTTTTTGCCAAGTTTGTCCACCGTCTTGAGTAACCAAAGGTTGATTTTCGCTGGTAGTTACTACATAGAGATCGCAGTTATTAGCAGCGATCGCCGTTCGCATAAACAGGGTGTCTTGAGGTATGTTTTTCCAGGGTTGCCAAGATTTACCGCCATCGCCAGAAGTTACCCCTAGATAGTTATTGCGCCATCGCTGTCCCCCCAGGCGAACTAAATTCTGTGGATCGCTAGGACAGTAAGCTAAATGGAAAGTATCTTGAAAATAATTATCTAAATAGCGATCGCCCGTCAGGTTGAGATTGCTTAGGCTGTATCCTTGACGTTGAAAGCCAAACCGAGTCGATGGGGGCGCATTTAAATCGTGGTGATAAAACCCATCCTGATCGGCAATCCCGCTCAATAAAGTTGCTCCCTCGGGAGGTGTGAGTAAGCTAAATAAGACCGTTTGCTCGATACCCGCAACCTGATTTTGCCACTCGACGGTCGCAGCCTGAATATCCTCTGTCTGCCAGACGCTAAACCAATCCGTCAGCCAGACCTGCTGGGGATTTTGGGGATTAAAAGCGATCGCCGATGGGTGGTCGTTAAAAAATTCTTTTGCCAGCCAGGTAATGTTTTGATTGAGCCGATGTTTTTTCTTCTGCCAGCTATTTCCGCCATTATCAGAATAGAAAATTTTGGCTCGTCCTTTTTCTCCTTCGCTAACTAGCAGGGTTTGAGGATCTTGTGGATGGAGGCTCAGGGCATTAAAAACTTCGCTGATAAATCCCTTGGGACTAATATCAAACCATCGATCATCAATATATTTACTTACCTGGGGTGCATCGCTGCTGGTTACATAAACAACACCATCTTTGGCAACCTTGAGCTGCATTGCCTTACGGGGACTATTCTTTAGTTTTTCCCAAGTCGCGCCACTATCCCGAGATTGATATACCCCATCGCGATAGACGCTGGCATAAACCAAATTCTCCTGCTTGGGGTCGAAAGCAACGTTCAGCACTCCCACATGATTTTCTGGCTTGACTGCCAATTGTGTTACTTGAGTCCAGGTATTTCCCCCATCTAGCGATCGCCATAACCCATCGCGACGGGAGCCGAATAAGAGAAGTTGGGAATTGAAAGGACTAACTGCCAGACGATCGCCTGCCCAGCGTTTATCTTCATCTCCGCCCATACCCACCGCCAGGTCTGACCTTTGCCAAGTCGCACCGCGATCGCTAGATTTAAAGATTGTCCCAGCTGTATCGGTATACTTGCCCACCGCTATATAAATCAGGTCGGGATTTTGCGGATCTAAAGCGATCGCCTCTCCTCCCGAATTGTGGTCATAATCCCAATCGCCTCTGGGTAAATCGTTGCTGATGGGTAGCCACTGCTGTAGATCGGTTTGCCAACGATAAAAACCGCCATTATCAGTGCGAATATAAACTAAATCTTTGGCTGTGGGATGGGGATAAATTCCCGTGATATAACCGCCACCGCCAATTTTGACCGACTGCCAAGTAGAGGGCTGAGTCGGGGAAGAGCGCAGAAGTGAAGGAGCGGTTAGAGAAGATGTGATTAGATTATCTGACCGCCAGAAATGGAGGGCGATCGTCAAAATCGCTACTCCCACAGTCAAATACCATTTATTAAAGACCATCTATCAAACTCCCTACTTACTTAAGCTGCATCCTGTTCTTGAGGTGAGATTTCTAAAGCCTGCTGAGATTCAGAAGAATTGCCTAAAACCAGTTGGGTATAGACCTTGAGGTTTTGTGTAGCAATTTTATCCCAGTTGTAAACTGAGACGATGTGCTGTTTTGCTCGTTTTGCCATCGCCATTCTGACCGAGGGTTGTTCTAGAGCATTTTGCATCACCTCAACCGCCGAGTCTAAGTTTCCTGCCTTAAATAAAAATCCTTTATCTTCACCCACTAACTGCTTGTGAGGAGGAATGTCACTGGCAAGTACGGGTATTTCTTCGTGCATCGCTTCCAGCATTACCAACGGTAGACCCTCCAGGTCAGAGGGCAGGACAAATAACCCCGCACCTCTAATAATTTCTGCTAGGGATTTTCCTCCCAACTCTCCCGTAAAGATAATATTTGGGTTGTTTTTAGCTAGCCGTCGTAACTCAACTCCATACTTTTCCGTGTTGCTTGTGCTTCCCGTTAGGACTAATTTCCATCCCTGAGGCTGAAGTTTTTGAAACGCTTCAATCAGCAATTCGGGGCGTTTTTCCGGAACTAGTCTGCCCAAGAACAATAGGTATTTTTGAGGACGCAGGTTTAAAGAGTCAAGATAAGCTAACTTTTCTGAGGTAGGAGCAAAACCTCCAGGACCATTTGGAATATAAACGGAATCGCGATCGTAAGTTTGGGCAAAATATTTTTGCAGGTCCTCAGAGACAACAACCAAATTATCGGCATATCTGACGGCAGCTTTTTCTCCCAGATAAATAATGCTGCTAGATAGTTTTCCCCATTTTGCTCTTTGCCAGTCTAATCCGTGACAGGTGGCAACTATCTTAGAAGAAGAAACCAGTCTGGGCAGCCAGCTAAACAGAGAGGGTCCCAAAGCATGAAAGTGAATAATGTCATAGTTTCCTAAACTAGATACAAACGAACCCATCGCCGAGCAAAATAAGGCATCCAATCCCCGAAAAGGCAATGCAGGCAAGCCAATCACCTGTACCCCTTGATATTCATAGCGGTAGAAGCCTCTTTTTTTTGTGTAGCTAGGGCGAGCGTATAAATCAACAGAATGACCCAGTTTAACCAGACGGGGATAGAGTTCTTGACAGGCTCTTTCTATTCCACCTTGTCCAGCGGGTAATCCCTTTACACCAATAACTGCAATTTTCATAGCTGAACATATTCAGGAGAGTTAAGACTTAGATTTTCTGTATGCCACGTTTCGTACATGGTTTGGTAAACCTGAGACACGACATTTTCGGCGCTGTAAGGTTGGGCTGCTGCAATACAGGCTTCTACGGAATAGATATCGGCATTATTTAATACTTGCGTTAAAGCCTCGGTTATCGTTTTTACCTGGCGATCGCCACAGACAATCCCGCTTTCGGGGGTCACGATTAAGGGGATTTCACCACACTCTGTACCCACCACAGGAACTCCACAGGCTAAAGCTTCTAGTGCTACAATCGGTACTCCTTCATAGGCACTGCAAACCGCAAACACGCTGCTCAGACGATATAGCTGGGCAACTCTAGCAGGGGACTGTAGTCCTAAAAGGGTAATCTTGTCCTGGACTCCCAGGCGGGCGATTTCTGCTTCTACTTCTGTCCGCAATTCCCCATCTCCAACAATCAAAAGATGAACGTCTGGCTGGGGTAGGGCTGCAAAGGCTTTAACAAGCAGTAGAGGATCTTTTTGGGGGTGGAGACGATTGACTGCCAGAGCAAAACGAGTATTCCCGGGTAGGTTTAACTGCCCCGCTAATTCTTTACTTTTTGCCTGTTTTTCTTCTCTGGACAGGGGATAAAAAAGCTCTAAATCTACGGTATTTTTCAGATGTTGAAAGCGATCGCTCAGGGCAGGATACTGTTGACGGTAGAAGTCTAAAGAATCGGTATGGCAAGAATAAACGCGATCAAACTGCTTAATTAGAAACTTTTCTAAGGCGAAGTAAGCTTGGGGAAATTTCTGCCACAAAATTGCATCTTTACAAGCATCAGCATCCATCTGTTTGCGAGTATCATTCTGAATGCTTAGTGTCTTCTCTCCAGACCATTTGAAGGTAGCCAGAGCATACTCTAAACGATAAAAGTGCATGAAATCAGACGAAAAATCCTGACTTAACAATGCAGCAGTATATTTGACCGAAGTGGGAATTAAACCTCTGGCGTTGTCGTCTGCCAAAGATATTAAGGGCATAAATTCAACGGGGTTGCCTGCATAGTCTCTGGTTTGCCAACTGCCAATTTTGTCTCCAGGCTCTCCAGTCCCCACCATTCGTATCTGGAATTTTGGCGAAGCATATTTCAAAAAGTATTTAATGACGGTTTGAATCCCACCAATACTACTATTCCAAGGATTGAACTGATAAAACAGAGTTAAAACTGGTTTGTTCATTAAAAAATCTGGTCAAATTTCAAATTGACAATGTAAAAGTTACTGGTCTTGGATGTTTACGGTGGATAGTTTTCAAAGTTTCAACAAATAATTTCTCATCAAATTTTTTTGTCAAAAATGTTACATCAGATACATTTACACTGCATTTACCGTTTCTTTTATTACTGGCTGCTAAACAAATATTTCATTTTTTAGACAATTTTGAATTAACACTACCATAAATAATCAGTAATATTACTTAACTAAGGTAAGATAAATCAAAATAATAGTTAATAAATCAAGATTTGATGTTACTTCGGGAATCAATTCTTAGCAGATAAGCTACTTAAATTAAGCTGTTTAAACAATAGAAATCAATAAGTATAATGTCCCAGAGAAAGCCAACAATTTTGATTACAGGGGGAGCGGGTTATATTGGCTCTCACACAGTTTTTGCCCTCAAGCAAGCTGGATATGAAGTTTTGGTTTTGGATAATTTAATTTACGGTCATCGAGATTTGGTAGATAAGGTATTAAGAGTACCTTTGATAGTTGGAGATATTCGCGATCGCGCTTTATTAGATGGTATTTTTGACTCTTATCCCATCACAGCCGTAATTCACTTTGCTGCTTTTGGCTATGTTGGCGAGTCGATAGTTAATCCAGCTAAATATTATGAAAATAATGTTTTAGGAACGTTTACTTTGCTTGAGGCGATGCGATCGGCAGGGGTAAAGCAAATTGTCTTTTCTTCTACCTGCGCGACCTATGGAATGCCCGAATCGATTCCAATCGCCGAAGACCTGCCTCAAAACCCGATCAATCCCTATGGCAATAGCAAGCTGATGGTCGAAAAGCTGCTGCTCGACTACGATCGCGCCTATGGTTTAAAATCGGTAATTTTCCGCTATTTTAATGCTGCGGGAGCCAATCCTGAAGGTTTGTTAGGAGAGGATCACAGTCCAGAAGCCCATCTAATTCCTCTGGTACTAATGACAGCCTTGGGACTCAGAGAATCTATTTCTATCTTTGGTACGGACTATCCAACTCGTGATGGTACCTGCGTACGGGACTATATTCACGTTGCAGATATTGCTCAGGCGCATGTTTTGGGCTTGCAGTCTTTGGAGTCGGGAAACAGCAGTCAGGTATTCAATTTGGGTAACGGGAATGGTTTTTCTGTACAGGAGATTATTAATGCAGCCAGAAAAGTTACCCAAAAACCAATTAAAGCTATTGAATGCGATCGTCGTCCTGGAGATCCGCCAACTTTAGTCGGCAGCAGCGCCAAAGCTCGTCACGTATTGAACTGGCTGCCTCAGTATACCGAGATTGAGACTATTGTTGCTCATGCTTGGCAGTGGCATCAAATACGCCATCAAGAAGTGGTTTCTAAAAATTTAATTCCTGTTACTAACCTGCAATATAAGGCTTCGTAGTTCACTGAACATGATTCAGACTAGATAATCGATGACAAAACATAAATGTTAGCCACTAAATTTAGAAAATTATTTTCAGGCAAGCTGATTCAAAATGTGGGTTGGCTGGGTATTGGCGAGTTGGTCAACCGCGTTTTTCGCCTGGCGACTACGGTTACCCTCGCACGTATTTTTAGTCCAGAAGATTATGGCTTGATGGCAATAATTTACATGACGTTCGAGTTAGTTACTGTTTTTACCCATCGGGGAGGGGTTGCAGCCAAGATTATTCAGGCGGATGAAGCAGAAGTTCAGGAATTAGCGAAAACAGGTTACTGGTTACAGTGGATTGTCTGTATTGGTTTATTTGTTTTGCAGTGTGGTGCCTCATTTTTCGTAGCCTGGTTTTATGATAACCAAAGGTTAATACCTTTGTTATCTGCTGCTGCATCGGTTTATTTGCTCTTGCCTTTATGCTCGATTCATTTAGCCCTAATCGAGCGGGAAAATCGACTCAAGGTTACGGCACTGTGTAACGTTGCCCAGTCTTTTATTTCAAATACCGTCATAGTTGCTTTCTGCTTTTTGGGCGTGGGTATTTGGTCGATTGTATGGGCAATTATCATTGCTCAGTTTGCCTGGATTGCGATCGCCTGGAAGAATCATCCCTGGCAAATACCCAAAAAATTTCAGTTAAAGGGATGGCGCAAGGTAATAAACTACAGCAAAAATATTGTCGGCATCGAACTATTAAACAAGCTGCGTCTAAACTTAGATTATTTAATTGTTGGTCGTTTTTTAGGCATGGAGCAATTAGGCTTTTACTTCTTTGCCTTTAACGCAGGGTCGGGGATTACCATGAATGTAGTTAATACTTTTATGTCCGCTCTCTTTCCGTTTCTCTGTGCAGCTAGAGCAAATGACAATAAGTTGAAACACAACTATTTCCATAGTTTAAAAACCTTGGCTTTAATTATTCTGCCGATTGTTATTTTACAGTCTGCACTATCACCTTTTTATGTACCAATTATCTTTGGGGAAAAATGGGTTTCCGCAGTGCCAATCTTGATCTTAATTTGCCTATCGGTAATTCCCTATACCTTTAAACAAGCTTCTACCTGGCTGCTCAATGCAATAGATAAAACCCAGATAACTCTCTATTTCGACCTAATTTTTACCGTTGTCTTCGGTATCATCCTTCTCGGAATAGTAGATCGCGGAATTTTCACCGTTGCGATCGCAGTTTTAGCCTGTAGATCTTTAGCCTCTTTTGGCTTTAACTTTTGGACAATAAAAACAGCATTTAAATAACCAACAACTAACCAAATGATCAACGTCACTATTGTTGTTACTCCTAGAGAAAGATTTAGCTGTACTAGTATGTCTCTAGATAGTATTTATCAACACACCAAAATTCCTTTTAAATTAGTTTACGTAGACGGAAATTCTCCTAAAAAAGTTTACCGCTATCTACAGCAGCAATCTCAGGTAAAAAACTTTGCTCTGATACGCACTAATTATTATCTTTCTCCCAATCATGCTCGCAATTTAGGTTTAGCCAAAGTTGATACTAAATATGTAGTATTTGTCGATAATGACGTGATTGTTTCCCCAGGCTGGCTATCCCAGTTAGTAAACTGTGCCGAAGAAACATCGGCAGCGGTAGTAGGACCATTAATGTGCCAGGATGAGCCAGTTCACGAAATAGTCCATTTTGCGGGGGGAGAATCTCATATCTTCCAAGATATTAAGGGTAGGAGACGTTTACGAGAAAAAATGTACCTCCAGGGCAAAAAAGTTGCGGATATTCGCGATCGCCTAAAACGTGAGGAGACAGAATTAGCTGAATTTCACTGCGTCCTGATCAAAACCAGCATTTTTGAACAGCTAGGCAAGCTAGATGAGGCAATGCTCAATACAAAAGAGCATCTCGACTTTTGCATGCAGGTAAGAGAAGCGGGAGGCAAGATTTACTTTGAGCCTGACTGCGTTGTAACTTATGTCCCTGGTCCTCCATTAGAATTTTCTGACCTCACTTACTATATGCTGCGGTGGAGTGATGCTTGGGTAATGAATAGCCTCCAGCGTTTACGGGAAAAATGGAATTTGGCAGAAGATGCTTACTTTACCAGTAAATACAAAGGCTTAGGCTGGCGACGTAGAGATAGTATTATTCAGCCTTTAGCGATCGCCGTAACTACCTTGACCTTTGGCAAAATGCGCTATCGCCTAGAAAATATTTTGACGCGACTGGATAAGAGATTTAATCGCTACCTAACGGATAAACATCGAGGAATAAAAGGCTAAAGGTCGATGATCAATGATAAATGTTCCGTTATTATTCCCTGTTTTAACGCTGAGAAGTGGATTGCAGAAGCCATTGATAGTTTGCTAGCGCAAACCTATCCTAATCTGGAAATAATTGTAATTGATGATGGTTCGAGCGATCGCAGCCTAGAGATCGTTAAAAGCTATGGCGATCGGCTTATTTATCGCCGTATTCTTAATCAAGGAGCAAATACTGCCAGAAATTTGGGTTTTACTCTGGCTACAGGTAGATATATTCAGTATCTCGACGCAGATGACTATTTACTCCCCGATAAAATAGCCAAGCAGGTAGCCTGTCTCCAAAATACGGGAGCTGATTTTGTCTATGGTGACTGGCGTTATCAGCATCACTCAAACAATGGGGATGTTTATCTAGATGAAATCAGAGTTTGTGGTGATAAAGATGACTTTCTCTACTCTTTGTTAGCAAACGATCGCTGGTCTAATTTAGCACCAATATTGTTTTCCAGGTCGATAGTCAGCAAAGTTTCCTGGGATGAAAGCCTGTCCGCAGCCCAAGATCGCGACTTTTTATTTTCCGTCATGGTAGCAGGAGCAAAAGGCATTTATCAATCGGGGTGCGACTCTATTTATCGAATGCACTCTGGGACAAGTATTTCTACTGCTTCTAAGCTGCGCTGGTTTAAATCTCACTGTTTAATCATGGAAAAAGCCGAACAAATTTTGCAGTCGCAAGGCTTATTTTCTGCTAAGTATCAGCAGGCTTTAGCTAAAGCTTATTGGGAAATGGGTAAAGAATATTTATACAGCAGCTGTGGAGATAATCAGCAGCATCAAAAAAGCGATCGCCAAGAAATTCAATATCAAACTTATGCTCGTATTCTGAATAAGGTAAACCAGCTGAGTCCTAATATCTTTATCCAGCACAAAAGCAAACTATATACAGCTTGCCATCATCTACTAGGTTATCAACTAGCCGAACGACTATCTTACATATTTAATTACTACAAAACTATTATTATTAATTATTAACTGAGTCGGCGGGTGAAATAGCTTATGAGCTGTCAAAG
>JBCBEA010000015.1:0-19287 GCA_038529195.1 Cyanobacteria bacterium J06600_6 | reverse complement strand
GATGTTATCCTGCCAACCTTGGTCTTAAGTTTGCGCCCCGCACCACGGGATTTAGCCTGAGTCTAAGCGAAAAGCAGTTCGAGCATGCGCCGATAATTACACCGCAAAAATTAGGTCGATATCAAATTGAGGTGTTTCCTCATCCTGCAACGATTAATTTGTTTGGGTTAGAAAAGATTTTAAAATACAAAAAAGGTAGATTAGCAGAGCGCACTCAGGAATTGCGCAGGCTACGGGGCTACATTACAGATATTTTGCCTCGTTTAGAGCCAGCTCTAAGCTTATCGACTTTAGAGCAGATTCCAGAAATTGCTATTAAACAGGCAGGCAGAGAATTAAAGGCGATCGAAGATCGACTAGACAGTCTACTCTGCGCCTATGTTGCTGCTCATTGGTGGTATTGGGGAGCAGCAAAAAATATAGTTTTGGGCAATTTAGATGAAGGCTTCATTATCATTCCGAAAGTAAGCGAAAAAAAGCAAACAAAAAAGGTCACAGATGAACACTAATGATTGATACAAGTAGATAAACTAAAAAATTAGAATATTCCGATCGCAGTTTTCCACTTTATCTATATTTGATGGCTAAAAAATATTTATACGCTCTGTTAATTTGCTTTTCCTTAATTGCCGTAATTTTGCCACAGGCTGTTCGTTCCAATTCTGCACCCTGTGAATATCATCCAGAAGCCTATCAAGGATTAGAGATGGGCAGTCTAACTCAAGAATTGACCAGTACGGGATTGATTGGCAGAATTCATGGTGCAGCCTCAACTTCGCAAATGTTCGTACTTTCGGTGCGAGAGCCAAATAACTTTTTTAGTCACCGCGAATTTTCCTTAATTCCTGCCAGTGAAACAGCTGCAAACAGTTTAAAAGAACTGCATCGTCACGATCTTGTCTGTGTTGGAGGAGATTTAATCGCCAATGCTAGTCCTCAAAAACACATTACTTTAAACTCAATTGAGATTATCGAACCTTACCCCCAGCCACAAGGCTATGCTCCCTATCAAAGACAGACTAGCCTCCCAGAGAAGCTAAAAGCGCAAACGAGCTTGATTGGTAAAGTTCACGCTATTGGTGACGAGGGAAAAATTTTGGTTATGGGCTATGAAGACTTAACTATTCCCGTTTACGTCGCCGAAACCCAATATACAGCCAATCTCTATCGGGGAGATATTATTAAGCTTAACTATCAGCTTCAGTCATATCCCCAAAGACCCCTACATCTCCAGCTAGATACGACAGTAGAACAGCCAGTTGAAATAATTGATGCGATCGCAACTTGGCACGATCAACCCCAAACCTTGACGGGAAAGTTAGTTAAATTCCCCCAAAGTCCCCAGCTTAGATTTGATGTTTACGCCCTTGAAATAGATACTCAAAACATTAAACGCTATTTTACGCTGATTAATTTTGAGGACATGACTAAGTTCCAAAACATCCGCGAGAAGCTAGCTAAAATATGGGACGATAACGCTGACACGGCAGTTGCGGGCAGAAATATGCTGATCAATCCGAATGTCATCATCGAAGCCACAGGCTTGGGGAATATAATCTCAACCGAACAGGCTAATCCTCAATTACTACTAGAAAGCGCCGAACAAATCAACCAGATTGCTGACCATGATTTCGACGCTGATAATCCGCAGCCTATCTTGACTGCCAGTTAAAAATTCATCAACTAACAATTAATTCCTTTAAAGTTTGCAGTAATTCTTGCTCGTTAAATGGCTTAGAAAAGTAAGCAGAAGCCCCTAATTTCATCGCTAGCTGACGATGTTTTTGATTACTGCGAGAGGTTAACATAGCGATCGGCAGATGCTCAAAGTTAGGCTCAGACTTAATTTCGCTCAATACCCCATATCCATCTAGTCGAGGCATTTCTACGTCACAAATCATAGCACTGACTGACAAACCACCCATGAGCTTATCTACTGCATCTTGACCATCTTTTGCTTCCTCAACCTGATAACCATTACGTTCGAGAACTCCGGCAAGATAACGTCGAACATGAACCGAATCATCGACAACCATGATTGTTGGCGTGTCGACTTTGGGAAACAGAGTAGCAGAGGGTTCTGGGGTAGCTGTTACTCCAATCAGAGTACTTGCCAAACCACGCTGTTGTTTGAGAATACCTTTATAGAACGCATTTGGTTCGATTAGAGGAATTACTCGTCCATCTCCTAAGACAGTAGAGCCAGTAAATCCAGGAAATAAAGAGATAGAAGTATTTACGGTTCTGATCCCTACTTCCTGCTCGTTCCAGTACTTTTCTAGGAAGATGCCCTGAACCTGGTCTCCTTCTTCAAAAATTAAGATAGTTGGATGCTGAATTTTGGCTGTTCCCACCATCTCAAAAGTCTTACTCGGTCTTTTAAACTCTAGATGCTGTTGGGGTCTGATTATGGGAACAGAACTATCTCTCCAGGCGATAAATTGCTGACTATCATTACCGCTTAAAGCATCTGTTTTGCATTCGATAATTTCTTTAATACTGTGCACGGGAACAGCGAAAACCATCCCTCCGCTTTCGACAATTACGACCCGCAGTACCAGTAAGGATAGGGGAACTGCAATCGTGAAGGTAGTCCCATGACCAGGTTTGGTTTTGACCTGAATATCTCCACGAATCTGCTGCAGGTTAGAGCGAACCACGTCCATCCCTACACCTCGTCCTGACAGTTCTGTTACTCGATCTGCCGTACTGAATCCTGGTTCAAAAATAGCATCTACCACTTCTGCATCAGCAATTTTATCGACATCAGTGCGGGGCAAACCCATTTCAACCAGGCGATCGCGAATTTTTTGAGTATTAATTCCTCCACCGTCATCAGCAATGGTAATTATCGTTTGATTGCCTTTCTGGACAGCATTAATAGTAATTGTACCTACGTCTGGTTTTCCTGCTGCGGTACGGGTCGCAGCATCTTCTAAACCATGGTCGAAAGCATTACGCAGTAAGTGGGTTAAGGGATCGCTGAGATATTCAATTGCCTGGCGATCAATTTGTGTTGTCTTGCCCTGAATTTTTAGCTCTACCTTTTTGCCATGAGTTGATGACAAATCGCGGATCAGTCGGGGAAAACGACTTACTAGTTCGGCAAAAGGACGCATCTGCGCTCTCGTGACAGTTTGCTGCAAATCACGAGTCGTATAGCTAAAATCGCGAACTACCTGACCCATTTCTCGAACACTAAAGTCAATATCGGTTGTTACCTCTTGAAGCTGAACGATAGTTTCCATCTGTTCTTGAGACAGAAGATGCAAATCGCTATAACGATCCATTTCTAGAGCATCAAACTTTTCTGACTCGGCAGAATTCTCATTCTCGCTAGCCGACCAAACAGAATTAGAATTATCGGCAACATTGGCTGGTTGAGCCGTTGGCAGCATACCTTCAAGAGAAGCCCAGTCATAAAGTTTGCGCAGTTTGCTACTAGACTGTTCGAGACGATGCATTCTTTCTCTCGTTAAACTTACAAAGTCTTGTACTTGCGAGAGTCTTAGCACCGCAGCATTTCTTTCTAAAATCAGCCTGCTAGATAAATCGTTCAGACGCTGGAGCTGTTCGGCAGGAACTCTTACCATTCTGTTTTCTTCTGCTCTGGGTTTTGCAGCTTGAGGAACATCTGAAATAGCCACAGGTACTTCTTGAGCAGTTGCAACATTTTGCTCTAGATCCATTTCGGCAAATGCCGCACCCAGTTCGGATAATTCCGATTCATCAGCAGCAAATAGATCTAAATCAACCGCCTCGGAAGCTGTTGTCTCCTCTGCCAATTCATTAAATGCCGCACCCAGTTCGGATAATTCCGATTCATCAGCAGCAAATAGATCTAAATCAACCGCCTCGGAAGTTGTTGTCTCCTCTGCCAATTCAGTAAATGCTGTAGCCAATTCCGATGCTTCTGACTGATCGGCAGCTACTTCTTCTGCATAAAAATCTGCTTCCAAAAAGTCGAGTGATTCCAGAGACTGTTGTTGAGCAGCTAACTCTTGTAATTCTGACAGCTCCGATAATTCGGCATCGGCGAAAAAATCAGCAACATCGGGTGTCTTTGTTTCGGCAACGATATTAGCTGCGGTTGCTGTACTAGCATAAACTTGGGTTGGGAGCTTATCTATTCTACCGACCAAAACCAAAGCGTGCGATCGCTCCCAGAGTTTTAGCGCTTCATGAGCTAGGTCTTTGATTTCCTCTAGGGGAGTAATAATTATCTGCTGCTGTATCGACTGACAAAGCTGAATAAAAGGCTCAATTTGACTCATTAAGCCAAACTCAATTAGTTGTTCTGTCTGAATCTCTAGTTCAGTTATTAATTGCTCTGGCTCTAAAGTATTTAGCTGAATTTTAAAATTTTCTAGACAATCCTCAACACCGCTTTGAAAAACGAGGCTAGAAACATCAATCTGTTCTTCTTCTGCCAAGAGCAGATCTTCATCTTCTTCTTTTAAGTCTCCTAGTCTGTCACGCAAAGATGCAAATACAGGTTCAGCGTTTTGCGCTAACCAATCTGCATCTACCACTTCTAACTGCTGATTGATATCTCTGACAGATCTCATGCAGTCAACTCCCTGTAAGAGCAGACTGACGACTTCTCGGTCAACCAAACTATCATCTTTGCGCACCCGCAAAATTTTCAGAAAATCTTCGAGACGGTGAGCAATCTGACTTAAGGAGACAAGCCGCATCATTGCTGCCCCACCTTTAAGAGAATGGGCGGAACGCATCGCTGTATCTAGTAAAGTGGATTCCGCCCCTTGATTTTCTAAATCCATCAGCAGCGATTCTAAGCTGTCAAAATATCCTTCTGCTTCTGATAAAAAGTCTAGTTTTACCTGTTGATCCGTGTCCATTGCTATACCGAATTATAGATTTTTGTGGGTGGCGATTTTGGCGACTAACAAAAGATCTGAGTATTAAAAATTACCAATCATTATTTTGATCTAATTTCTGGTGCTCTTTACTACCGTCAATCTTTTGCCAGTTGCGATAGATAACATTCCTGGTGTCAAAGTAGATTTAGCAGATACTTAATGTGCAACAGTCTGTTCTGCTTCTTCGACTTCACTCACTTTAAATTGAGCCACGGAATCCTGTAGCTGTCCGAGAATTGCCGTAGTTGACTGAATTGCTTGAGCTACCTGGCTTGAAGATTGCGAACGTTCTTGAGAGGTCTGACTGTTGAGCATCATTACCTCGGTCACCGCTTGAGACGTTTCCGCCTGGGAGATAGTAGCAGCAGAAATTGATTTCATAAGTAAATCGATTTCCTGCGACTTGCTTAGTACTGTTCCTAAGCTCACTTTAGTTGCCTCGACCAGTCGAGTACTGTCAACTACCTGACTTGTACCCGTTTCCATCGCTGCCACAACCTCTTGTGTCTCCTGTTGAATACCTGTAATAAGCTGGGCAATTTCCTTCGTTGCGTTAGCAGACTGCTCTGCCAGCGCACCTACCTGCTCCGCTACCGCAGTAAATCCTTGTCCCAATTCTCCTGCGCGAGCTGCTTCTACAGAAGCATTGATTGCCAGAAGATTCGTTTTGAGAGCGATCTGGTCGATCAGTGCAACTACCTGAGAAATTTGCTGTGCCGATTCCCCTAGGCGCTTAATTTTTTTCGATGTATCACCAATTGTTGTCCGCAAACCTTGAATACTATCTACAGTGCGATCCATGACCGTATTTCCTTCTTTGGCACTGAGAAACGCATCGTTAGAGATAGTAGAAGTTTTTTCGGCGTTTTCTGCTACTTCCTGAATCGAACTCGACATCTCTTCTACAGAAGCAAGAGCAGCCTGAATTTGTTCCGCCTCGGCGATCGCTTGGTCGGCAATTTCTCGTACCGAACCTTCGTTTTGAGTCAAGGACGAACTTACCTGTCCAGCAGAGTCTTTTACCTGTACCGCAATATCTTTGAGGTTTTCAATAATCGCATTGAACAAATCGGCAATGATGCCCACATCCCCTTCTGTCATCTGAGCGCGTACGGTCAAGTCACCATCAGAAGCAGGTTCTAGGGCTTCCATCAAACCGACTACCGCGTTTTCTAAATCCTCTCTTTGCTGCTGCTGCTCGGCTGCGTTCTGCTCCAGAGATTTGTTCAGTTCGTTCAAGGACTTTTGGTTGGCTCGTTCTTGAATAATCGACTGTCTCTGAGAGTAGATTGCGTATGCAGTTAAACCTACAATTACTGTACCAAGACCAGCCCAAAGCCAAAGATAATCTTTAATTAAATCCTCAAGAGTGATCTGTCCGATCTCATCGTAGGGCGCAACATCGAGATCGATAAATAAATCGTGTACGGGTCGATAGTTAAGAGGTACAGTCCAGCCTTCCGATTTAGATGCCTTGGCTGCGGGACTGTCTACGGGCATATCTAACAGAGCTTTAGCTATATCTTCATTAAGTTCGAGTGAACTTCCTTTCGCAGCAGAAAAAGGCCACTCAGGATAGAGAGGAGTACTGTGTAAAAAAGGAAATCCAGGAGTTTCGATAGGATTGATTACTTTAAAATCTTCTAACCGAACATCTCCACGCTCTACTGATCGCTCCAGAGCATCTGTCCGAATTGTTCCTGCTTCTACCTCACCGTTGGCAATGGCTTTAATCACGTTATCGTGGGTCTTACCAAAGCTCAAATCTTTAAAAAACTTGTCGGCATCTTCAATTCCCGCATCGTATAAAACACCCTCTGCCATATACCAGCCACCAAAAGAAGTAGGTGATACAGCCATAAAGGTTTTATTTTTCAGATCCTGAAGTTCATTAATCTGGCTGTTATCGGCTTTGGTAATAATTAAGCCACCAAATTCGGTATAGGGATTGCCTAAGCGTCGGTTTTTCAAGGTTGCAATACGGTTTGTACCATGATCTGCCTCAAATTCTACATACATCCCTGAGTTAACGATAAAAAAGTCAACTTCATCATTTTTGGCGATCCTCCGCATTTCGTCAAAACCAGCGGTAACGATCTCGAAACTATGACCCGGAACAGTTTGGGATAGATAATCCAAGGTAGGTTGCCACTGGGCAATCGTTCTTTTGGGGTCTTCTTTTGATAGCACCCCTACCTTCACGACAACGTCTTCCTGAGCTGCACTTTTAGCAGGAGTAGCCTGAGCAACCGGGCTTAATACTTGAGGCTGCACTTTTTCAGCGATCGCTGAGGCATTAAATGTTGGCAAAACACCCCCTAAACCTAACAGTACTATCGCTAATTTCCAGGTACTGTTAGGTTTTTTAGTGTAATGAGACAAAGCAAATTCTTTAGATAGATAGTTAGACATAATTTTGCGTTTGAGAATAATTAGCGTAATTTCTGAATAAAGCTAAGAATTAGAGGCTAGATTTTGTTAGAGAGCAAGCGAGCTAAATCGATTAAAAACGAACGTTGGGGTTCTTCCGTATCCTGATGACTTTCTAAAATCGAACCCTGAATAAAGTCACTAATATTTTCTGGAGCTTCGGCAATAGAAGCTTCAAAGTTTTCTGGTAGGATTCGCGAAATCCCCTGAATCCGCCTGACCGTTAAACCGTATAAGTTAAATTCGTCAGACTGAATATTGTTCTGCTTTGAAGCATTTTGCACGACAACAGTTTGATATTCTCTTTGGTTGAGAGTTGCGGGGGGAAATCCTGCTAGATGAGCGAGATCTACAGCCAAGAAGACTTGATTTCGTGAATTCATCAAGCCCACAACATACTCAGGTAGATTGGGGACAGCCGTAATTTGACTATGGTCGATGGTTAATGACTCTTGGACATAGGTCAGATCTAACAGAATATTGACGCTCTCAGTCAGCTGCAATCTGAGATAATAATTTCCTTCTCGCTGCTTTTGACTGAAAAGCTGAGGCAATAGATCTTTGAGTCTATCTGTAGTTGTTAAGTTGTTCACAAACTAACCTGCTACTGATTGTTTAACGGCAGACACCATTTCTTGCTGGGTAAAGGGTTTAACTAGATAGGCAACCACACCCTGTTTTTTTGCCCACTTTTTATCCATATCTCGGTCTTTGGTAGTACAGGCGATTACAGGAATCTCAGCTGTTTCAGGGTTTTTCTTTAATTTGCGACAAAATTCCAAACCGCTCATTTCTGGCATAACGAGGTCAGTAATTACTAGATCGGGAGTTTGAGCCGAAGCTTTAGCCAAGGCTTCGTTGCCATTTCCTGCCGTAACTACTCGATATCCTTCCTGCTCTAGATAGCCTGAAATTAGATTTAACTGTGCCTGTAAGTCATCAACAACAAGAATAGTTTTCATGATTTTTAATTCCTAAAATAATTGTAAGTGTGCTGTTTGGGAAAATTTAAACTTTACGTTTGCGGGAAATATGTTAGACAAGGGTGGTTTGAGACACATGCCGATGAACCACTGTTAACAAATCTGTTTGCGTAAATGGTTTCGTAAGGTAATCTGTTGCACCCACCATTTTGGCTCTAGTTTTATCGATAAACCCCGTGCGTCCAGAGACCATAATGATCGGCACTTTTTTTAATGCTGCACTACCACGAAAAAAGCTACAGAGTTTGTAACCATTGATATTGGGCATAGAAATGTCCATCAAAATTAAATCTGGCTTCAGACGCAAGAGAATTGGAGCTGCTTTAAGAGGATCCTCAATAGTAGTGATTTCATAGATATCGTCTGCTAAAAACCGCTGCATCTCATCCAAGATCGTGGGACTATCGTCAATACAGGCAATTTTCAGCTTGCCCTCTGTTCTTTCAATGCCAATGGGAGCGAAATTAGAAGGAATATGAGGCAAAGAAGCAAAAGGTTGTGGTGGCTCACGAATAGTAATGTCACCACTGGTTATATAAGGCTTTAAAAGCTGGGCAATTTTCAATTCATCTTGATTGAGAATTAAGGCTAGCTGCCGAAAGCTTAAACCTTTAAGAAACTTGGCTATTTTTAACAGTACGGGGGGAGAAGATTGGGTTAATGATTGGGGATTAGTTAAGTGCGGACATTGATATGGAGAATGAATTACCCGATTAAAATTTTGCCAACCTTGAATTCTCTGCTGTATGTTCTGCAGCATCAGCGGAAAATCTAGATTTTGAAAAGTAACTCTCGCAGCTAGAGCATGTTGAGGGAGACTTGCCCCCTTAGACCATTTATGATCACCCTCTTTGAGCCACAAAAAAGTTTCAATCGCTTCTTGACTTAGGCTGGCAAAAATCTGCTGGGCTTCTTGACGGTTTAAATGCTGGCGTAAGACTAGCCAGTTAATAGAAGGAATAATTCTTCCTCCTTCTAACCAATTATCTTCAGAACCCACATTTTCGCTTGAAGGTGCAGGAATAGACTTTGCAGCAGCAGCAGCGTTCTGTAACTTAAGACAGCGAAGATGATAGTCCAAAGAGAGCATCATTTGCTGAACAGAATTAGCCGCACATTTTATTTCTCCTGCCTCCAGGTAAATATTCCAACGCACGTGACTATTGGATACAGATAACACACCAGTTGCTTTAGAGTTAGTTAAGTTTATTAATATTTCCTTTGGATTTAAAATTTGACTCATATTTTCTTTTAGCCAAACAGATTTAAGTTAGTCTTGACCATTATTGTTCCCAAATTCATATGATTTCTAACTGCCAAACTGGAAATACAGTAATATCCGATCAAACTAAAAAAATATGTTTTTAATATTTGGCTCAAAATATATTTTGTGTGATTAAGTAATATCAAATTATTCCGATTTACTTTTTTGTGTGTGAAAGCGATACTAAGCATTTCAGCTAATCAAAAAGTTTGTTTATGAATAAATATATGATGCATAACTTCAATTTGGTAGCTATTCATAAGCTGATTAAAACCAAGAGTAATCTTGCGTTTTTAGCAACAGTTTATAGATAAATATAAATACTCGCTAATATTTAGTATCTGGAAGCGTATAATAATGCGATCGCCGTAGATTAATTGATTGTTGTGACTGTAACCAAAAAAATTAAGCCAGATTGGGCAGGAGATGATTTTCTGTCTCGTTGCGTAAATCTTCTAATTAAAACCAAGCCAGTTTACGGCATCATGAAGCGTCAAGCCCGAAGAGTATTAATTCAAACTGCCGAAAAAAACGGTATTCCTTGGCGTCAGAGCTATCAGGAGCTGGAAGCATCTGAGGTTAAAGATTTGTTAGACTTTGTAACTAATCCAAAAATATCTTACCCTGACTACTATCAAGTTCCATTTCATGCCTATGATGAGGGTAATCTTTGTTGGCAGGCAGCTTTTGAGGCAGCTTCGGCAACCAAATCAATGGCTCTTCGAGTTTGGAAAGACGAAGATTTAACTTGGCAAGCAGCACAGCAGCGTTTGCGCCATAGCTGCTATGAGATTATCTCTAAATACGCACCTGCCAAACTCGATCGCATTCTCGACTTAGGATGTTCTGTCGGGATGTCTACTTTGGCGCTGCATCGATATTTTTTAGCCAGACAGGATACGCCAATCGATACTTTTGGTTTAGATTTATCTCCTTACATGCTAGCTGTCGCCAAAAATAGCGATCGCCAACAGGAAATTAGCGGGTGGATTCACGGCTTAGGAGAGACAACAGAGCTAGCAGATAATTCATTTGATCTAGTAACTCTTCAATTTGTCATTCACGAATTACCTCGTCAGGCAACAACGGCTATTTTTCAAGAGGTGTTACGAATTCTGAAACCAGGCGGAATCATGGGCATTGTGGATAATAATCCTGCTTCGACAGTGATTCAAAGTTTGCCACCTGTGCTGTTTACGCTCATGAAAAGTACTGAACCCTGGAGCGATGATTACTACACTTTTGATGTAGAAATGGCGATTGAGCAAACAGGTTTTGATTATCAGGAAACCATCGCTAGCGATCCTCGTCATCGAACTATCATTGCGCTTAAACCCAAATTTGATTGAGGCAGAACAAACTGTCAGATCTGGCTAGCCAAAACTAAATTTTGATCAGCTAGGAAGTCCATAATCTCTATTCTTCAAATGCTGTATGAATTGTCCTTACTATAATTTGGCTCGATTTTCTCGACTTTTGAGGAGGACAAATCTTAGCTATGGAATGTTTCGATATAAGGTATGCTGCCGTACTTATACTTGACTATAAGCTGGCTAGTACAGCGACAAAAATCAGAGAGTCGGAAATTTAGTAATATCCGCCACAGCCAAAAGCGTTATTTGACCAGCTTCAACAGTAAGCTGATTGATCCGTAAAGCAAGTCCCTGTTTTTCAAAGTTACGTAAGTCCAGCATTTTTGCTGCTTTATCCTGAAATGCTTGGGTCAACTCCTCTGACATTTCCTTTCCTACTTCATATTGAATATCTTCTAATAAGACATTGCTGCCACCTGCTGCAATTTTAGGAGTAGCGGAAAATGCCACTTCTTTTGTCTCCCCCGATGGCTGTAGCTCAACTACGGCTTCTACCGCTATGGTTCCATCTTCGCGAAACTGGCATCTTTTTTGAGGCACGGTAAGAGTTATTTGACCTGTTGATAAATATGTATCTAAAACCTCAATTTTAGCCCTGAGATCTGGTGAATTTAAAGCCAGGTTGAGGTCAGTTTCTGTTAAAACTAAGCGGGCAGTCCCTGTTGTCGGTTTAGTCAGCTCAATTTTGCCTGCTAGAGCCTTTAATGGTCTAACAGAAATGGCATTCATATCGATTTCTAATACTTCTACTCGCAGATCGGTATCGAGAACCAATCCTTTTCCTTCAATCAAGAGAGATTCTAGCTCACCGTTAGCTAGTTTTTCGGGAGCAGTATCAATTTTGACTTCTAGGCTATCTGCAGCTTCTAATTGAGAAGATAGAGCTAATTCAGCAATTTTGTTAAGTGCTTGCCCTCCTAATTTTTGCGTTTTAAATAAATTCATTTTGTATTACTTTTTGCAGACTGATCCTACTTCCTTTAAATATACAGGCTCTTGATCCCTTAATACTTTTCCAGACAATCGCCAATCATCAAATTGAGATTATTAATTTATTCTGTGTTCGACGTTGATACATCGCGCGATCGCTTTAATCTATAAGCAACTTCAAGTTGCAGAACTATATAAGGATTAACGGTATATGAGCTATCGGATGGATCGTCAGGCATATGCAGACACTTATGGTCCCACGGTGGGCGATCGCATTAGGTTAGCGGATACAGAATTATTTATTGAGGTTGAGCGAGACTACACCACTTACGGCGATGAAGTTAAGTTTGGTGGAGGGAAGGTTATCCGCGACGGTATGGGACAGTCCACTATTTCTCGCGCCGATGGGGCAGTGGATCTGGTAATTACAAATGCCCTAATTCTCGATTGGTGGGGCGTGGTTAAAGCCGATATTGGCATTAAAGACGGCAAAATTCATAAAATTGGCAAGGCGGGCAATCCGCAAATTCAGGATAGGGTAGATATTATTATTGGTGCTGCAACAGAGGTGGTGGCAGGAGAAGGACATATTGTTACGGCTGGGGGAATTGATAGTCATATTCATTTCATCTGTCCTCAACAGATCGAAACGGCAATCGCTTCAGGAATTACAACCATGATTGGCGGAGGGACAGGTCCCGCAACAGGTACAAACGCTACCACCTGTACTCCAGGATCATGGAACATATGGCGAATGCTACAGGCTGCTGATGCCTTCCCGATGAATTTAGGCTTTATGGGTAAGGGGAATAGCGCTAAACCCCCAGGATTAGTTGAACAGGTGCAGGCAGGGGCAATGGGGCTAAAGCTGCATGAAGACTGGGGAACAACTCCCAAGGCGATCGATACCTGTCTGGGGGTTGCGGATGAATATGATGTCCAGGTAGCAATTCATACAGATACCCTCAATGAAGCGGGCTTTGTCGAGAATACTCTAGCTGCGTTTAAAGATCGGGTAATTCATACGTACCATACAGAGGGTGCGGGCGGTGGACATGCCCCAGATATTATCAAGGTCTGCGCCTATAGTAACGTCTTGCCTTCCTCAACTAACCCAACTCGCCCCTTTACCGTCAACACCCTCGAAGAACATCTGGATATGCTGATGGTATGTCATCACCTAGATAAAAGTATTCCTGAAGATGTAGCTTTTGCAGAATCCCGTATTCGTCAGGAAACGATCGCAGCTGAAGATATTCTGCACGATCTGGGTGCTTTTAGCATGATTGCCTCCGATTCTCAGGCGATGGGACGAGTAGGGGAAACAATTATTCGCACCTGGCAAACGGCACACAAAATGAAGGTACAGCGGGGCATTTTAACCTCCCCCCTAGCAGGGGGAAATGAGGGGGGTTCAGATAACTTCCGCGCCAAACGCTACATTGCCAAATACACCATTAATCCAGCCATAACTCACGGCATTGGTGACCATGTTGGCTCAATCGAAGAGGGTAAATTAGCGGATATTTGTCTTTGGAAACCAGCTATGTTTGGGGTTAAACCAGAAATAGTCATCAAGGGTGGAGTCATCGCCTACGCACAAATGGGCGATCCTAACGCCAGTATTCCCACTCCTCAACCTGTCTATATGCGTCCCATGTTTGGTAACTACGGTGGTGCAAGAACTGCCACCTCCTTTTCTTTCGTTTCCCAAGCAGCTATAAATGCGGGAATCCCCGAACAGATTGGACTGCAGAAACAAGCGATCGCCGTTAGCAATACGCGGAATCTCAGCAAAACAGACATGAAGCTTAATGATGCTTTACTAAATATTGAAGTGAATCCGGAAACCTATGAAGTAAGAGCCGATGGTGAGTTATTAACCTGTGAACCTGCTAAAGTTTTACCAATGGCGCAGAGATATTTCTTGTTTTAATGTTTGATTGTCTACACAAGATGAGTTACTGAGAATTACCCAGCAGCAAATTAGGGTCTTATAATTGCTCAAAAGCCTTTAAAATTGCCCTTTTCCCGCTCCAGACTTTGCGACAGTCTTGAGGATCTAAAATCCGACAGTTGCCGAAGATGAGATTTTCTTGTAATCTCCAGCCTTCAACATTAGATATAGTATGCCAAAAAATTTCCCTGTCCATAGCTGGCGATTCTAGCTCAGGCATTGATGAATTTAAAGAGTTAAGAACTCGATTGATCGCCTGAGGATCATCAGCAATTTTGGTCAGTGCATGAGTAGCGATAAATTTTACTAAAGCCATTTTTATTCTTGTATTTGTATTAGGCGATCTTTAAAATATTTTTTTCTCAATACTGTTCTAATTGATTTAGCAGAAACTATTAGTAACTGAAATCACTAGCAAATACAGTACAGGAAATTTAGAGCAATTACCTGTATCAGAATGATATAGGTAATTGCTTTTATCTAGTGGCAGTTAACTTCTATTTAAGAAACCTAGGCATCTATAATCAAAAACTAGTAACAACTAGTAACAATTAACCAAAATGTCCATTCAAGTTTACGGTATCCCTAACTGCGGAACATGTAAAAAGGCGATCGCCTGGTTAAAAGAGAATGATATTAAGTATGAATTTATCAATACTAAAGATAATCCCCCAGATGAAAAAGCGATCGCTAGCTGGGTAGAAATATTAGGCAGCAAACCGATGCGAAATACTTCAGGAAAATCCTATCGTGCTTTGGGAGATGCCAGAAATAACTTTAGCGATAAACAGTGGATCGCTGCTTTTAGCCAAGATGCCATGCTGCTCAAACGACCAATATTTGTTAAGGATAGCCAGGCAGTATTAGTTGGTTTTCGAGCCTCGGAAGCAGAATTAAAAGAGAAGCTAATTTAAAGTTTGTAGATAAATAATGATTAAAGCCGTAATTTTCGATATGGATGGCTTGCTAATAGATTCTGAACCCCTATGGCAAGAGGCAGAAATATTAGTATTTAAGCAGGTGGGAATCAGCCTAACCTCCGAACTGTGTCAGCGCACTCAAGGCTTGAGAATTGATGAAGTGGTGGACTATTGGTATCAGCGTTATCCCTGGACTAATTTAAGCAAGCCAGAAGTTGAGGAATTAATTGTTAGCCAGGTAATTAAGTTAATTCAGCTTAAGGGAGAAGCCTTACCAGGAATCGAACAGGCGATCGCTTTTGTCGAGAGTAAAAATATAAAAATTGCCTTGGCTTCTTCTTCAGCAATAATTATTATTCAGGCTGCATTGAGCAAATTAGGTTTAACCGATACGTTTGCAGAGGTTTATTCTGCAGAATCAGAAATACTAGGCAAACCCCACCCAGGCGTTTATTTAACTACTGCCAAGCAGATAGATGTTGCTCCACAATCCTGTTTAGCGATCGAGGACTCTTTAAATGGCGTACTGGCTGCGAAAGCTGCCCAAATGCAGTGTATTGCTATCCCCGAACAGATACAGCAAGGTAATCCTAAATTTGCGATCGCCGACTGTATTTTGAAATCTCTAGAAGAGTTAGATGATTCAGTCTGGAATAAATTTAATGAGCAACCTGGCTCTTAAGTTCCGCTAAAACTTTCTCTACGTGAGCTTTGACTCGCACCTTATCCCAAACTCCAGCAATTTTTCCCTGGGGTGAAATCAAAAAAGTAGAGCGCACCACACCCATATATTCCTTACCCATAAACTTCTTCAGACGCCAAGCACCATAAGCTTCAATTACCTTGTGTTCTGGATCGCTTAGTAGTTTGATAGACAGTTCGTGTTTATCAATAAACTTGCAGTGTAGCTTTTCCGAATCGGGACTCACTCCTAAAATATCTGCACCTAACTCGTCAAACTCTTTAACGTAAGCGGTAAAGTCTTTGGCTTCGGTGGTACAGCCAGGAGTATTGTCTTTAGGATAAAAATAAAGCACCAGCCAGCGATTTTGGTAATCTTTGAGACTAGTAATCTCGCCATTTTGATCTGGAGCGGAAAAATCTGGCGCGTCTTGTCCAATTTGGGGAATATCTGTCATTTTAAAGTGCTCGATATGAATTGTCTTTGTTTTAATGTATTAGCTTTTATTTAGCGATCGCACATTAATACCATGTTTTTATAAGGAAAAAAAAACCGCAGTTGATGATTAAATCGCGGGAAATCAGCCATGATTTGCAGAATAAAAATGTTCATAGATGTTCATAGACAGGAAGAAGTTGGGCTGGCTGAACTTTTTAGCATAACCCAACAATCTCGATCGCCTATGATTTTAAAACCTTCTCCAAAGCATCTAATAGCAACAGCACATTTTCAGGACGAGAATTATAGCCCATCAAGCCAATCCGCCAGACTTTTCCACCTAGTTCGCCTAAACCGCCAGCAATTTCAATGTTGTATTCAGTGAGTAGCTTCTTCGCGATCGCTTTTCCATCAACGCCATCAGGAATTTTAACCGTAGTTAAAGTCGGTAAGCGCAATTCTTGGGCAACATGACACTCTAAACCAATTTTAGCCAGACCATCCCAGAGCATTTCAGCATTTTTTTGATGTCTCGCCCAACGTTCTTTTAGTCCTTCTTCGGCGACGATGCGTAGAGACTCTCGCAAGCCATAGTTACTATTAATTGGTGCAGTGTGATGATAGACCCTTTCTTTACCCCAATATTTTGCTAACAGAGACATATCTAAATACCAGTTAGGAACTGGATTTGCGCGGTTGTTTAGCTTTTCAACAGCACGGGAACTCATGGTAAAAGGACTCGCCCCTGGAGGACAGCCTAATCCTTTTTGGCTACAGCTATAGGCAAGATCGATACCCCAACCATCGATATACAGAGGTACACCCCCCATACTAGTAACCGTATCGACTAGCAGGAGGCAATTATGTTGGCGACATAAATCCGCCACACCTTCTAAGGGTTGACGTGCACCGGTAGAAGTTTCAGCATGAACCAATGCTAAAATTGCAGGCTTGTAAGTTTCAAGGTTAGTTTTTATCTCATCGAGAGAGAATACCTGTCCCCAGGGTTTGGTCATCGTCTGGACATCTGCGCCATAGCGCCCCGCCATATCTACCAAACGATTGCCAAAATAGCCTTTGACTCCAACTAGAACAGTATCTCCAGGTTCGACGGCATTGGCTAGAGTCGCCTCCATTGCTGCGGTCCCTGTACCTGCTACGGCAATGGTTAGCTCATTCTCTGTCTGCCAAGCATAGCGCAGCAGATCTCGAATCTCATCCATTAAGGTTAGATAGCTGGGATCTAAATGACCAACTGGACTAACGCTGGTAGCAGCTAAGACTCTGGGATTGACGTTGGCGGGACCAGGTCCCAACAGTAGACGAGGAGGCATGTCAAGCTGTTTAGTCGCGATCCGAAAGCGATCGCTAATTGAATTTTTGGTATTAATATCTGGAGTTGCAACCATATCTTCTATATCTGTGCGGGTTTAATTACCTGTGCTTAGTTTACCAACGCTCAAAGTCGATCTTCTTTTGCTTCTAACTTCTTTATGTATTTTTTTTAATAACAACGGTATTCATACAAATTACTTTGATTACAAGAATATTCGGCATAAATGCAGACAAAATACCTTGGATAGATGCTTATTTCGGTTTTTCTAGTGTATCCTCTGAATGGCGATAAATTTAGTCGAATTATTGGTAATTTAAAAACGGCAGAATTTTTTGTAATTAAAAGAATTGAATTGCGATCGCAACAACAGGGAAAGCCAGACTCAAAATACCTTTTTTCATTTAATATTACTGATGCGATCCTATTTATCAACAAAATTTAGAATTTATCCCATGAAACTTATATTTGTCTACAATGCCAACAGCGGTTTAATGAATACTTTAATGGATATCGGGCATAAGGCAATTAGTCCTCAAACTTATGAATGTAATCTCTGCGGTTTAACTTTTGGCATAGTTAGCGAACACAAGCAATGGAAGCAATTTCGAGAAGCATCGAAGGCAGAGATGGAATTTTTGCATCGGGATGAATTTGAGCAAAAGTATGGTCAAAAATTTGAATATCCAGTAGTTCTTCAAGCAGATGATAATCTTCGTGTTGCGATCGCCAAGACAGAACTGAATGAAATAAAAACCCTAGATGAGTTGATTGCTCAAGTTGAAGCTTTATCCAGCTAATTTATTCTTAGATGTTAGATTTTGCCAAGTCAGCGATCGCCCTACCTCTATTGAAAGAATCTACCTGATACAAAAACAAAATATGTAATTTGAGCTTCACTACCGTCTATGAATCAATTGCACGATGCTTTCACGCTGTTCTTAAGTTTATTGGTTGAAGCCATGCCTTTCCTTTTGCTGGGAGTGCTGCTTTCTAGTGGACTATTATTTTTGATTAGTGAAAAGCAATTAATTTCTAAATTACCCAAAAATCCTCTGTTGGGATCGATAGTTGGTAGCTGTATCGGTTTTTTGTTTCCTGTCTGTGAATGTGGGAATGTTCCCGTAGCAAGAAGATTATTATTAGCGAGAGTACCCCCTTCGGTGGCGATTTCTTTTCTCTTAGCAGCACCGACAATTAATCCTATTGTGATTTGGTCTACCTGGACTGCCTTTGGCGATCGCCCCAGTATTGTCTTGTTTCGAGTATTATTCTCCAGTGCGATCGCGACAATAGTTGGCTGTATATTTAGTGTTCAGGCAGACAGCCGTGAATTATTGCAGACATCCTTTGCAAAAAGATTAAAGCCAATAGTTAATGTCAAACCAGATTTACCACTATTACAGTCTGGCACTTTTTTATTAGGGCAGGGTCAAGTAATTCCTTTTGATGATTCTTTATCAGAGCTAACCAAATCAGATAGTGTTGAGACAAAATGGCAGCTGTTTTTTACCAACCTACTCCAGGAATTTAGTGAACTAGGAGGAATGTTGATTTTTGGTAGTGCGATCGCAGCGACGATTCAAGTGTTTGTACCCCGTGAAATAATCCTCAGCTTGGGTCAAGATACGATAACTTCAATTATGGCGATGATGTTATTGGCAGCAATAGTTTCTATTTGTTCGACAGTAGATTCGTTTTTTGCTCTATCTTTTGCCTCTAGTTTTACCAGCGGTTCATTACTGGCTTTTTTAGTTTTTGGTCCAACAATTGATATTAAAAGTGTAGGTCTAATGGCATCAATTTTCAAACCTAAAATTATTATCTATATTTTCACTTTAGTTGCTCAACTAACATTTATTTTTACTTTAGCTTATAGTTATTTTTTAGGATGATAATTTAAGTAATGAGTTCAAAATTAAAATCAAATCAGAAAAAAATATTATTCTCTTGGTTAGAAGGACTAGGCTTACTAGCGTGGGGAACTCTGCTTTTAAAATATACTTTTACAGGACAGTATAAATTATTAATTCATCCCAACTATTTTAGTTTGGTGTTGGGGAGTGGAGTAGTTTTAATTATTTTAGGTATTAT